>JBDNFJ010000046.1:0-4582 GCA_041689895.1 Gracilimonas sp.
AAGCTGAATTCACGCCACGTATGATTCAAACCAAAGAAGAAAGAGTGACGCAGGTGTACGCGGTAAAAGTGAGAGTGGAAAACAAAGAGGGTAAACTGAAGATCGGGATGCCCGGTGAAGTAAACTTTTGAAAAGGAATATTGAAATGGATGCACATCATGGATGGATCAAACGAATACCACAAGCAAAGAGTGCAAAATGAGATCATGAAGTCACTGAAAGTTATAGACCATAAAATTGAAGCTTATGTGCAACACACCATTGATGAACTTGAAAAAGTGAACTCTATTGGAAGGGCTGATCTTGATTCATCCTATCATAATAACGACAAACAGCAGATCCTTACGAATATAAATTGAACAACTTAGTTCACATATCATCTATTTCTAAAAATTTTGGTAACGTTCAGGCCGTAAAAGACATCTCATTTGACGTACATGAAGCCGAAATATTTGGCCTGATTGGACCGGATGGAGCAGGAAAAACTACGCTATTCAGGATCATCAATACCCTGCTAATTCCCGATGCTGGAACCGCCACCGTACTGGGTATGGATACGGTGAAGGATTATGCTAAAATTCGGCCTCTACTGGGATATATGCCGGGTAAGTTTTCATTATATCAGGACTTGACGGTAGAGGAGAACATGAAGTTTTTTGCTACCGTTTTTGGAACTACCATCGAAGAGAATTATGAACTTGTAAAGCCAATTTATAGTCAGCTCGAGCCATTCAAAAATCGATATGCCGGAGATCTTTCAGGAGGGATGAAGCAGAAGCTGGCGCTGAGCTGTGCGCTGATTCATAAACCAGAACTGTTGCTTTTAGATGAACCTACCACTGGAGTAGATGCCGTTTCGCGAAAAGAATTCTGGGAAATGCTTGCGCTGCTTAAGCAAGATGGAATTACCATTATTGTTTCTACACCGTATATGGACGAGGCCAAGCGTTGCGATAGGGTGGCTTTAATGCAGGAAGGCACCATCATGCAAATAAATACGCCCCAAAAAATTGTGGAGGGTTTTAACCGTCCGCTGCTGGGCGTGAAAGCTGAAAACACATATCACTTGCTGGAGGCATTAAAAGCATATAAAACGGCGCATTCCGTTCATCCCTTTGGAGAATATGTGCACTATACTGATCAGAATGAAAGGCCTGACGAAACAGCGCTGGCCCATTATTTGGCAGAAAGTGGGGTGCAAGGAGTACACATTCAGCTCATTAAACCTAATATTGAAGATAGCTTTATGGCGTTGATGCACAATAAAGGGGGAGGAGGGTGATGACGGAGGCAGTTATTAAAACTAAGAATTTAACCCGAAAATTTGGTGATTTTACCGCCGTGGATAACCTCACTTTCAACGTGCAAAAAGGTGAAATATTTGGATTCTTGGGGGCTAATGGAGCCGGAAAAACAACAGCCATGCGTATGCTTACTGGCTTGCTGATTCCCAGTGGAGGAGAAGCGTATGTTTCGGGCATGGATGTTTATACCGAATCGGAGCAGATCAAAAAAAGGATTGGGTATATGAGCCAGAAATTCTCGCTGTATGATGATTTGACGGCTGAAGAGAACATCGAATTTTATGGCGGAATTTATGGAATATCGGGCAAGGAGCTGGCCAAGAAAATCGATCAGGTAATAGCTTCAGTAGGCCTGGAATCAGTTCGCGATAAGCCGGTAAAATCGTTGCCATTGGGTTGGAAACAGAAGCTTGCTTTCTCTATCTCCATTGTGCATAACCCGGATATTGTATTTTTAGATGAGCCTACCGGAGGCGTAGATCCGGTAACTCGCCGCCAGTTTTGGGAGAAAATTTACGAAGTAGCCGATCAGGGAATTACCGTATTTGTAACCACGCATTATATGGATGAAGCCGAATATTGCCATCGGATTTCTATTATGGTGGATGGTAGAATAGAAGCTATTGGTAGCCCCGCCGATCTAAAAAAGGAATTTCAGGCGGCTTCTATCGAAGAAATATTCATTCAGTTGGCACGGTCTGCAAAAAGAGGGGAAGAATGAACTCGTTCAGGGGATTTGTGGTCAAGGAATTCAAGCAGATATTTCGCGACAAACGCACGTTGATGGTGTTATTTGGAATGCCGATAATTATGCTGATGCTGTTTGGTTTTGCCATCCGGAATGAAATTACCAATGTGAAAATTGGCATCTTGGATTTGTCTAAAGATCAGGCCACACGCACATTAATCCAAAAGATAGATGCTTCCTCGTCATTTCAAATAGAAGCTTATATAGATCATTATGGTGAAATTGAAGGATTGTTTAAGCAGGGTGAGGTGAAGGAAATTATGGTTTTTGAAGCCGGCTTTGAAGAAAAACTTATGAGACAGAATTCAGCAGATATTCAGCTTATAACCGATGCTACTGATCCCAACTTGGCCAATATGGTGCAGGCCTATACCACAAATATTGTACGAACGTATGAGCGGGAAGTGAATCGTGGAAAACCGGCTTTGAAAATTGGTATTCAGCCGGCAGTAAAAATGATGTATAATCCCGAACTTAAAAGCGTAAACCTGTTTGTACCCGGCCTGATTGCCGTAATACTTATGCTGGTTTCTGCACTTATGACTTCCCTTTCTATCACCCGAGAAAAAGAGATGGGAAATTTGGAGATTTTGCTGATCTCCCCTCTGAAACCCTACCATATTATTATTGGGAAAGTATTGCCGTACTTGGTTTTATCGATTGGAAATGTGATCACCATCGTGCTGTTAGCAAAATTCATTTTTCACGTGCCTTTTGAGGGTTCGCGCCTGTTGTTTTTTATGGAATCTATCTTGTATATCCTTACTGCACTGGCGTTGGGCGTTTTTATTTCATCAGTGACCAACAACCAGCAAACTGCTTTAATGGTAGCCTTAGCGGGCTTATTACTACCTACTGTGTTGCTGTCAGGGTTCATCTTTCCGGTTGCAAGTATGCCGGTTCCCTTGCAAATATTCTCTAATATCATTCCTGCCAAATGGTTTTTGGTGATTGTACGAGGCATCATGTTGAAAGGCTCTGGCATATCACTTGTTTGGAAAGAAACGCTGGTTCTTGTTGGCATGACTTTGTTATTAATCACACTGAGTTTAAAGAAATTTAAAGTGAGGTTACAATGAGAACCATTGGCTTTCTGCTCCGAAAAGAGTTCTTACAAGTTTTTCGCAATCGGGCCATGCTACCCATTTTGATTGTAATGCCTGTGGTTCAGCTGCTAATTCTTTCCTTTGCCGCTAGTTATGAGCTAAAGGAAGTTAATTTTACACTGCTCGACAGGGACCAATCGACTGTCTCAAGGCAGCTAATTGCCAAGTTCCAATCATCCGGATATTTCAATGTGTTGGAAGAAACCTTTGATCAAGCCGAAGCATTAGAATCGCTCAATGCCGGACGAGTGAATATGATTATGGAAATTCCTTATGGATTTGAAAAGCAGTTAAAAACAGGTCATATAGCTCCCATGCAGTTGATTATAGATGCGGTAGATGGGAGTTCAGCAGGTTTAATTCAGTCCTACAGCACCTCCATTCTCAACGATTTTAACTCTGAACAGTTAGTGAAACTGCAGCTGTCTCAAGCTCCGACAACACATGCAGGAATCAAGCACATCAACTTGATTCCACAGAATTGGTATAACCCGGATTTGAATTACATTACTTTTATGGTGCCGGGCATTTTGGTGGTATTGGTTTCCATGATCGGCCTATTTCTTTCGGGGATGAATATAGTTCGGGAACAGGAAATGGGAACTATTGAACAGCTCAATGTGACCCCAATCCGCAAGTATCAATTTATGATTGGGAAGCTGCTTCCGTTTTGGATTATTGGCATGGCTGACCTACTCATTGGGCTTGCCTTAGCGCGCTATGGATTTCATATTCCATTCTTAGGAAGCCTTTTCACCATCTTGGTGATTGCCAGTATCTTTTTGGTAGTAATACAATCCATGGGGTTACTCATTTCAACCCTTACACAAACGCAGCAGCAAGCCATGTTCGTTGCCTGGTTTTTTATGGTGATATTTATTCTGATGGGAGGGCTTTTCACTCCGATTGAAAGTATGCCAAGCTGGGCTCAGAACCTGGTTTATGCAAATCCTGTAGCCTATTTTATCAAAATTATGCGGATGGTATTACTCAAGGGTGCCGGTTGGAAAGAAATAGCATCCATGGTTTCTATGCTGACGGCGATGGGCAGTTTGCTACTACTAATCTCCATTAACCGATACAAAAAGACAACGGTGTAAGTGGTATTTCAAACGACAAAGAATCCAACTGCTGGCTTCAAGAAAAAATGGTTTTCTTCTCGTCAGGCTAATTGATAACAAAAGTTTAAAGCATTATTTCTACCCAACGCACATTACACAAAATGTCTTCTTAGAAAACCACTCAAAATTCTGCTATTTATTGAAGGTGGATAAGTCACGTACTTCGAAATAGTCTTCTTGGTCCCAATCGGTATTTATGACAATTCCGCCGATCAAAAGTATGGGACTGTCTCCTAAAAGTTCGAGGTTGGTTGCGACCAAATCGGTGATTTCTCGCTTGATTTGTTTATAAGCAATTTCTGT
>JBDNFJ010000047.1:0-2551 GCA_041689895.1 Gracilimonas sp.
ATATCTCCTTGATCCCCGTTCAACAACGTCCAGTTTTCTTGCTCTAATTTATTTTCATCCGCAAAGCCGCGAAACCGTTCAGGAGTATCGCGCTCGGGGTCAATACTTACAATTAGAAAGTTGACTTGCTTCAACTCATCTGTGCTGAGTTCCTTTTCAATCCGTTTCATATCGGCTAAAATTCGGGGACAGGCATATTCACAATGCGTATAAACCATGGCTACTACCTGAACTTTCCCGCTTAATTCTTTCAGGGTGATTTCTTTGCCATCCCGATTTTTCCAAAGGCTGCTTACGTTATAAATAGATTCGTCAGATGGCGTGTTTGCTCCCATTTGCATATCAGCATGAGCCGAATGGTCCATTTCCATACTCATTGATTCTTCCGCATTATCCTGCTTTTCGGATGATTTTTGGGCGCAAGAAAAAAGTATAAATGTGAGTATAGTTAAAACGATCAATTTTGGAAAAGAGGTCATAATAGTAGCTGGTTAATTAATATCTTTTGCAGTTCTAAATCCTAAATTTCCCACGGAGTAGTTTGCTTCGAGGCTGCCACGGAAGGAATATCTAAGAAAAGCTGCATAATTACTTTTGTCTTCATCGGTGGCGGCAGAGCTTCCCGCTGCGCAAAAAAATTGGTTTAATTTACCTTGATCACCACGGGATTCTCCACTAATAAACACGGTATTAAAATCTTGAACCCATTCCCAAATCAGTCCGTGCATATCATATATGCCATAATAATTGGAATCGTTTTGACCTACCGCAGGCAAGGTTTGGGGATTGGGTTTCCCGTACCAGTTCAAAATCTGTTTAACAAAATTTTCATCCCTGCTGGCCAATGGCTTATGCTGACTGGCTGAGGCAACATATTCCCATTCATCAAGCGTTGGGAGGCGTTTTCCTTTCCATTTAGCGTAGGCTCGAGCTGCGAACCAAGAGATGTTGGTAACCGGACTATTTTTTATTTGCTCGGCTTTATTTCCTAAATCCAGATCTCCGCCCCAGTGTCTGAGATATCCTTTGTCCGCAAAGATTGGCTTTATTTGTGATCTACGCCATTTTGAATTTTCTTTTAAAAAGACTAAAAATTGAGCATTGGTAACAGGGTATTTATCTATATAAAAATCGTTGACGTGGGCACTGTCGGGTGATGAGTGGTAGAAGGGCATAAAATCACCCCCTTCCACGTACATCATGTTTTGTGGTTGGGCATTTGCTACCGTTCCCAATAAAAAACAGCAGAGCACAATGCCAAAAAAGGCTCTGAAAAACCAAGGGTTCCGTCCAGAATCAAAGCTTGAGCGAATAAAAACCCACAGCATGTAAATACGTGTGAGTATTTTTAAGTCGCGATTAGGCGAAGATTGGAGGTGAAAATGGTTTCGTAAAGCCTTTTCAAGATATTTTAGGTTCATTAGTTTAACTACATCTGCTTTTACGATGCTTCTTTGCGAACTCGAGCTACATCATCGGGTGTAACCATGCCGCCAGCGTTGTCAAAATTATTGAGTACAAACGTAATTACGTTGGCTACTTCATCATCCGTAAGGTTTTGACTAGGCATGATATTATTATATTTAACTCCGTTGACGGTTATCTCACCTTGTAAGCCATGCACTACGGCGCTAATAGCTTTATCATGATCATTTTTGAAGTAATCAGATTTAGCTAAAGGAGGGAAAACCCCTTCGATACCGGTACCGTCAGCCATGTGGCAAGCTTGACAAACCGACATAAACGTGTTTTTCCCAAACTCCAAGCGCTCTGCTTTGGTTGAGGCCAAGGTTATGCTTCGTTTCTCTTGAGGGATTTCTTGAATCGCTCCACCTTCAGGCAAATAAACATTATCCAGCTGCTGGCCCGTATAAATGTTGTGATCTTCTTCTCCCGATACAGATAAAATGGCAAGCGCTCCTTTATTGAAAGCTCTAAATATGGCATGATCTACTAAGATATAGCTTCCCGGAACTTCGGTAGTAAATTCTACCATTGTGGCACCACCTGCTGCAATGGAAGTGGTTTGCACATTGGTTTGCACGGAGCTTCCGCCCTCGTAATGTACTTTATCAAAGATCTCGCCAATTACGTGGAATGAGGAGGTGAGATTTGGTCCACCATTTCCAACAAAAAGCCGAACTTTGTCGCCTTGCTCAGCTGTAATAGCATGGTCGTTCATAGTAGAACCGACAGAACCGTTAAATACCACGTAGTCAGGATCTTCTTTTATGGCTTTTCTCATGCTGAAAGGTTGCAGACCGCGCTCACCATAACTACCCTCGGTATAAAACTCACTTTGCATTACATAGTATTCTTTATCCACTTCAGGAAGACCTTCCCATGGTTCAATTAAAATCATGCCGTACATTCCGTTGGCAATATGCATTCCAACCGGCGCCGTAGCACAATGATATACGAATAAGCCCGGGTTTAAAGCACGGAATGTGAAGATAGTTTCATGGCCGGGAGCCGTAAATGTTGATTCCGCTCCACCGCCTGGTCCATTCACAGCGTGCAAATCAATATTGTGAGGGAGTTTATTATCGGG
>JBDNFJ010000048.1:0-4135 GCA_041689895.1 Gracilimonas sp.
CTCATCAACCAAAAAATGATATACGTAAAATTCAAACAAAAGAACGGTATTCCTAACATCTCCAAAATCCGCTTCAAAGGTTAAACAGGATTATCTTATCTTTGAAGCTTATCGAATTTAGAATCCCAAAAAATAATCCATGCATTCCTACAATCCGGCCAATATTGAATCTAAGTGGCAAAAGTACTGGCTTGAAAATAAAACCTTTCAAACTTCAACCGACACCACCAAACCGAAGTATTACGTGTTGGATATGTTCCCCTATCCAAGCGGGGCTGGTTTGCATGTAGGTCACCCGGAGGGGTACACGGCCACCGATATTGTTGCGAGATACAAAAGGATGAACGGATTTAATGTACTGCATCCCATTGGCTGGGACGCTTTTGGACTTCCGGCAGAGCAGTACGCGGTTAAAACAGGAACGCATCCCCGCACCACAACTGCAAAAAACGTGAATAAATTTCGGGAGCAATTACAAGCTATCGGCTTTAGCTACGACTGGGATCGCGAGGTAAATACAACCGATCCAAATTACTATAAATGGACCCAGTGGATTTTCCTTCAGCTCTACAAAAAAGGATTGGCCTACGAAGATGAAGTAGCCGTGAACTGGTGTGCAGATTTAGGAACCGTGCTTGCAAACGAGGAAGTGATTGATGGTAAAAGTGAAGTCGGTGGTTTTCCGGTTACGAGAAAACCTATGCGACAGTGGGTGCTTAAAATCACAGAATATGCCGAGGAGCTTCTGCAGGATTTAGAGGGATTGGATTGGCCGGAATCGCTCAAGGAGATGCAGCGTAACTGGATCGGTAAGTCGATAGGAGCTGAAATTGATTTTGAGATTTCAGGTCATGCTGAAAAAATGAAAGTGTTTACTACACGTCCCGATACCATTTTCGGAGCCACTTATATGGTGATGGCGCCAGAGCATCATTTAGTGAAGAAAATTACCACGGAAGAGCAAAAGCAGGCCATCGACAATTATAAAGAAGAAGCGGCGAAGAAATCAGATTTGGAACGGCAGGAGCTTTCCAAGGATAAAACCGGCGCCTTTACTGGCGCTTATGCTATAAATCCGGCCAATGGAAAGAAAGTTCCTATTTGGATTGCCGATTATGTATTAGCCAGTTATGGAACGGGAGCTATCATGGCTGTACCCGGACAGGATGAGAGAGATTGGGAATTTGCTGAAAAATTTGATCTGGAGATTATTCGCACGGTTCAACCTGAAGAAGGATTTGACGGAAAAGCCTATACGGGTGAAGGTCTTGCCATCAACAGTGAATTTTTGAATGGATTAGAAATCAAGCCGGCAAAAAAGAAAATAATTGCTTGGCTGGAAGAAAAAGGCGCAGGCACAAAATCCGTGAATTATAAATTGCGTGATTGGCTATTCTCTCGTCAGCGTTATTGGGGTGAGCCATTTCCTATCATTCATGTTGATGGGGAGCATAAAGCATTGCCGGAATCTGAATTGCCGGTTTTGCTGCCCGAAGTGGATAAATATGAGCCCACGGGAACTGGAGAGCCTCCGTTGGCAAATGCAAAAAAATGGGTAGAAACCACCGATCCCGAAACGGGGAAATCAGCTATTCGTGAAACTAATACCATGCCTCAGTGGGCCGGTTCTTGCTGGTATTATCTGCGCTATATCAGTCCCGAATTTGATGGCGGCCCGGTAGATCCGGATTTCGAGAAATACTGGATGCCGGTTGATTTATATGTAGGAGGAGCCGAGCATGCCGTGCTGCATTTGTTGTATGCACGATTTTGGCATAAAGTACTGTACGATCTTGACGTAGTTTCAACCAAAGAACCGTTCCAAAAATTAGTAAATCAAGGGATGATTTTAGGTGAAATGGAATTCACCGGTCCTGATGGTGAGAAAATTGCCGATGATAAAGTAGAGAAAAAGGGTGATGATTTTGTATTAAAAGGAACGGATATCAAGGTAGAAGCCCGAGCCCATAAAATGTCGAAGAGCCGTGGAAACGTCATAAACCCCGATAACATAATTGCGGAATATGGAGCCGATTCTCTGCGCTTATATGAAATGTTTATGGGGCCGCTTGAGCAGGTGAAGCCGTGGAGTACGAAAGGTGTAGAAGGAGTGAACCGCTTTCTGAATCGCGCTTGGAGGTTATTAGTGGATGATGATTCCGGAGAGCTTTCGGATACGGTCAAAGATATAAAGGCCGATAAAAAGCAATTGAAACCCCTGCACGAAGCCATCAAAAAGGTGAGCGAAGATATCGAAGCCATGCATTTCAATACGGCCATATCTGCACTTATGATTTTTGTGAATGAGGCCAATAGCTGGGATGAAATTCCGTTTTCGGTAGCCAACCAGTTTATTCAAATCCTGAATCCATTTGCGCCACACATCACCGAAGAGCTTTGGAGTATGCTGGGGAACAAGGAAGCGCTCGCCTACCATGATTGGCCTGCATTTAATGAGGAATATTTGAAAGCTGATTCTATCATTTATCCCATTCAGGTGAATGGAAAAGTGCGCGCAAATCTTGAAGTAGATGCCGACAAAGCCAAGGATAAAAACTACGTACTGGCCTTAGCAAAAGAAGAAGAAAACGTAGCCAAATATTTAGATGGGGGAAATTTAGTGAAGGAAATCTTTGTGCCGGGTAAGATTGTGAATCTGGTAATTAAGTAAACATAAATCATTCATCTTATTGAAATCCTTTTAGCTAAACTTCTTATGAAACATGTACCCCAATTCCTGAAAATCATCCTGATTTCCGGGATTGTCCTACTTGGCGAAAACATCGCTTATGCACAAATGTATGAGGTGAAAACTCAGCTTTTGGATAATAAAGCGAATCCTGAAACCAAAGAGTTATACGCATATCTAAAAAGCATTTATGGGAAAAAGGTGCTTTCCGGACAAATGGATTTAACTTGGCATGATGACACTGATATGATTCAACGAGTGCATGATCTCACCGGTAAATATCCGGCTATGATGGGCTATGATTTCATGAATTATCATAAAGATAATGGGGATAATGGCAGCGGGTTACATCAGGTTGAGGAGGCTATTAATTGGTGGAATAAGGGAGGAATCGTTAGCTTTTGCTGGCACTGGCGTGATCCCGCAAATCAGCCCAAAAGTGCATTTTATACCAAAGAAACCGATTTCAGGATTGATTTGAAAAATCCTGTCGTCAAAGAGCAGCTTATTAGGGATATTGATTTAATTGCCGGTGATTTAAAGAAGCTGGAAGAAGCTGGAGTTCCCGTTTTATGGAGGCCTTTGCATGAGGCTGCAGGCGGTTGGTTTTGGTGGGGCGCTTCGGGTCCTGAACCTTATATAAAATTGTGGAAATTGATGATTGAACGACTCAATAACTATCATGATATACACAACTTGATTTGGGTTTATAACGGCCAAGATCCTGATTGGTATCCCGGCGATGCGTATGTAGATATTATTAGTGAGGATATTTATGCGAATGTTCAGGGTGATACCTTACCTGATTACAGTAGCCAAAAAGAACGATTTATGGAGGCACAAAAAACTCCAAATGAACCCAAAATTGTTGGTTTATCCGAGAATGGTATCATTCCCAGTGCCGACTCTATGCAAGCAGATGGAATCTACTGGTCGTGGTTTATGACTTGGAATGATGGACCTGATCTAAGTAATCGAAAGAATTTCTTCAGCGGTACCTACTATAACAGTCACGAACACACGAAAGCAGTATTTAATCATCCACTGGTATTAACGCTGGATGAGATTAAAAATCGATTATGACAGGTTTAGTACATTCTACTCAACGGTAAGGGCAGGTGCATGGGGACTTTCAGCTACTCTCCATCCCGTTTCGTATATCCACTTTGTCATGTTCTCCAGTTTTGTGTAATCAATTCGGTCGGGGCTATCGGCCGGGGTGTGATAATCGGGATGTAACAACGTAGTGAAGAAGATAGCCGGGATATCCGCTTGGGCGTACGGCAAATGATCACTTCGGAAATACCAGTGTTCAGGATGATCAGGGGCATCCCAGGAGAAATCCAGCTTAAACTTCGTCAGGCTGTCGTTTGCCTTAAGCGCCATATCCACCAGTTCAGTAGAATTTAGATTTGGCTTCTTCACTCCCAGTAAAGCGGCAGAATC
>JBDNFJ010000049.1:0-7906 GCA_041689895.1 Gracilimonas sp.
GCTATGCATGCTATGTTGCCCATTTTATTCTACTATGATTTTGAAGGAAATCTGTTGGAGAAAAAAAGGATCAATTCAGAATTCTTTTCACAAATGGAAAAGGTTTTGAGTCAAAATAATCCTAAAAAAACCATGGAAAATTACGGCAAGGCATCATGGGTTATGAATATGTTTTGCGTGGGAGAACATGATGTATTGATTCAGTTTATAGCAAATATAACAAGAGCAGGTAACCCGATTGGCCTCATGCTTGTAAATGAAGAAGGGAAGGTACTTAACGAATCTCTTGAAATGCCCGGGGTTTTATTTTCTGAACCCGGAACGGGTGTGATATATCTTAGAGAAATGAAGTCTGGCTTGATAAATCAGTTTATAAAAGCGGAACTTATCAGGAAGTAATTTCAGTGGATAAAGCGGCTGCCATCCGTAGCAGTTCCACTAAGTGGGCGTCAATTTTGTAAAGCAAACAATTCCTTTTACTAATTGCTCCTCTACCTTAAATCCGGCCTGATTGAATAGCTTGTTGCTTTCGTCAACGCTCCAAAAGTTAATCCCACCGATACTCACAGATTCCTGAAGCAATCGCCCGTACCAAGCGTCCGATTTAATGAGATGCATCATAAAGAAAACGCCGTCTTTTTTTAGAACGCGTTTAGCCTCATACAGCACTTTGAGTTCTTCGGTTAATTCATTCAGCGTTCCGCCCATCACAATACCGTCAAATGTTTTGCTGAAGAAGGGAAGATCACGTCCATCGGCACGCACAAAATACAGGTCGGTTTCATCAGCTTCGGCTTTCAGTCGAGCTTCTTCCAGCATTTGCGAGGAGAAATCGAGCGCAACGATATTCGCTTTTTTTTGAGCCGCTTTCAAAGCACGGCCGTATAAAGCGGTAGAGCAACCCAAGTCTAAATACCAGCCGTCTTCTTTCGGGGCAGTCCAGTCAATTAATAACTCGTGTTCTTTTTCGATGGGAAATTCTTCTCCGGATAGCAGTGAAAGGGAGCGCTTTCTCCAGAGATCTTCATAAATAGCAGCGGTTAACTTCCAGTGATTGGTGCTTTGCGCAATGGAAGTGAAATCGGGCTCTTTTCCCAATAAATCGATGATATTATTCTTGACCTGATATTCGTCCCCTTCTTTAGAACCCACCGTGCCATTGAAAGGCATAGAAAGCTTAGCAATTTCATCCGGGATTTGAATTCCGGCTCGTTCATCAATGGGGGAGCGCAGTTCAAGGTTCATAAACAATCCGTTTTGTTTTGAGTAACGTACGCTAAATAGCCTGTGGTGTTACACTTATTTTTGTAACACGATGGATATTTGGGCTCCTTTATCAACACTTAGCATGCGTGCTGCATTTCCTTTGTTGATGCCTATTTCCAGCATGCTCGAACTTCCGATAAAAGCGGCTGGTTCTCCTTCTTCCACATCTCCAAAAGTGGAGACGATGCGGTTTAACATGGTATTACCCACGTAGATTTTAACCTGTTTTTTTTGAAGATGTTCGTCTAACAATTCTTCAGAAATATTGGTGATTAGATTTCCAAAGCGGTCGATATGAACGACCCATCCTTGAAGCCCATCTTTATCAGCAATAGGAACCGCCCAATGATAGGTTACGAGCTCATTTATGGGTTCGCCAAGTGCTTTTATGGATACACCAGCGCTTAAATGTGCCGCAATAGGAGCAAAGATATCTCGTCCGTGAAAGGTTTTAGAAATGCCTTCTTGCCAATAATGCTCATTATTTAGCTTAAAGGCTTGGTGGTTAAATTCGTCAAAAAAAAGCGAGAAAATGCCATTATCCGGCCCCACGAAATAATGACCGTTTACCTTTAAAGCTACCGGGTGACGAGGTGTGCCTACTCCGGGATCAACAACTACAAGATGAATAGTGCCGGGCGGAAAAAGGAAAGCAGAATTACGAATAACCCAGGCTCCCGCCATAATATCCTGTGCCGGTATTTCATGGGAGATATCAACCAGACGCACATCGGGTGCGATACCGAGAATGACCGCCTTCATAGCGCTCAAATAATGGTCTTGTAAACCAAAATCAGATGTGAGTGTGATTATTTGACCCATCAAGCATAGTTATTGAGCATAACAGGCATAACCAGCATTAGGATATCTTCGTTTTCATTCTTCTCAGACGGTTTTACAATGCCTGCTCGGTTGGGAGATGAAAACTCAAAGGTTACTTCCTCATCATCAATATTACTGAGAACATCGCCCAAATACTTGGCGTTGAATCCAATTTCCATTTCTTCGTTGCTGTATTCGCAACTAATAGTTTCTTTTGCTTCGCTGCTCATGTCTAAATCTTCTGCACGTATGGTGAGTTTATCTGAGCCGAGTTGAAGCCGAATTTGACGTGTAGTGGTGCTGGAGAAAATAGCTACACGTCGCACGGTGGATAGCATTTGCTCTTTGCTAATGGTGAGGAATTTGTCGTTATCCCGTGGAATTACGGAATCGTAGTTGGGGTACTGCTCGTTAATTAAACGTGTGATGACAATGGTGTTGCCGCTTTTGAACTTTGCGTGATCTTCAGTTACGGTCAGGTCACAGCTATCGCCTTCGATTGTTTTCTGAATCAGGCTCAAAGCTTTGTCGGGAACAATAAAATTGATGTCTTTATCGGCAGTTATTTCAGTGTTAGAATATTTAACCAAGCGGTGACCATCAGTAGCCACGAATTTACTCTCTTCGGTTCCTATTTGAAAATAAACTCCCATCATAGCTGGACGAAGATCATCGCTTGATACAGCAAATAGCGTTTTATGAATAGCGTTGTTCACCAGTTCCGTGGTGGTATTAATGGTAATTCCGTCATTTAAATCGGGAACTTCGGGGAATTCATCCGCATCGTCTCCTACCAGCTTATAGTTACCTTTATCGGTGCGGAAGTTGATGTTTTTACGCTCGTCCACCTCAAAAAATACGGGAATGTTAGGAAGCTGCCGTAAGGTTTCAAGCAAACGGCGTGCGGGAATAGCTACAGCGCCTTCTTCCTCAATATCAGCGCTGATATATTCAACAATCGAGATTTCAAGATCTGTGGCGGTTAATTTTAACTTTCCATCTTCGCTTTCAAATAAAATAGTTTCCAGAATGGGAAGGGTAGCTTTCGAAGGCACGGCTCCAATCACGGCCGATAGTCCTTTATTGAGTTCGTTTCTCGATACAGAAAATTTCATACATTCATATTTTAAATAGGTTAAAGGGCAATTTTATTCCCAAAGTTGCCCTTTCAATGGAGTGTGCTTATACTAAGAAATACTGGCTCTCTCTGCAACCGTAGAAAGCGCAATTTTCACCTCAACAAACAACCATAATATATCGTTTAAACGCTACAGTAACACATAATTCTTATTGCCGTTTTTGATGAATCGCCTCCTATCCGCGCTTTTACTTTTTTTGGTTATCCCCCTGTTTTCTCATGCTCAATCGGCTCAGGCTAAGTATGGGAATGAATTTCTGAGAACCGGAAGTGGAGCGCGCGCTTTAGGAATGGGAAGCGCTCAAGCAGCTCTCGTGAACGATGTAACATCAGGATATTGGAATGTAGCCGGGTTGGCGGAGCTTCAAAGCCCACAGTTGATGTATATGCACTCCGAGCGTTTTGGCGGCATTGTAGGGTATGATTATGGCGCCGCAGCCATGCCGCTGAAAAACGGCAAAGGGGTACTATCTATAAGCTTTTTCCGTCAGGGGGTCGATAACATTGCGAATACCTTAAACGCCTGGGATCGTGATCGTGATCAGCCAAAACAGGATGTAGAATCATATATCACTAAGTTTAGCGCGGCGGATATGGCGCTCTTTTTCTCCTATGCTACCCAGAGTTCGGAGCGTCTTTCTTACGGAGCGTCTGCAAAAATAATCCGCCAGAAATTAGGTCCGTTTGCACAAGTTTGGGGCTATAGCTTGGATGTTGGCGCGAAATATAAAACAGAATTCGCCACCTTCGGCGCCACGGTGCATGATTTCACCACCATGCAAAAAATGTGGGATGTGGATAAAAGTGAATTTGGTGATTACGAAGCCCAGTTTGATAGTTTGGGAGCAACGCTGCCTACGGGCCAGAATGAATATGTGTTGCCATCGGTGAAACTAGGGGCTGCAAAATTATTTTCGATAGGAGCAGATTTCCTAATCACTGCTGCCGCTGATGTGGATTTGCTTTTTGAAAACCGGCGCGCTTACTATATCAATGTGGCGGGAATGAGTGTGGAGCCGCACGTGGGCGGAGAAGTATCGTATAAAGATGTGATTGCCTTCCGTGCCGGTGTCACTGATTTTATCACAGATCCAATTTCAGGCTTTAACGTTTCTCCCACTTTAGGACTTGGACTCAAGCTCTCCACCTTTGTGCTCGATTATGGGTTTACCAGCTTTGCCGGCGCCTCCAGTGATCTGGGTTTTACCCACCGAATTTCACTTCGGTTTGATATTTAGTAATGGAGGCAGTAATTAATTTTCGAAGTCGATAACCGAAAGCTCATCTACTCTCATAAAATCATTATCTGCTGTAAATAGAGGAATGTTCTCTGAAATGGCGGTCGCGGCTATGATACTATCTGGAAGCTTAAGTTTATAAGTCTTTCTAATTCTTATAGTTTCTTCTTTTATCTTACCAGAAATTGAATGAAGAGAGCAATCATTAACAAAGGTCTTTATGTTATTCATTTCTTTTGAATCTAATCCTGGATAAGACAACAACTCGAGCTCCGTGATAAAAGAGAGATGGACAAATGTATTTTGAAGTAAATCAGATAATCTGGGTGAGCCTGATAGATAGAAGATGGCAATATTTGTATCAAGAAGAAGATTCATGCCACTCTGCGCGAACGCGTTTTTGATATTGAATAGGATCTTCTTTTACGGTAATTATACCCGAATATTTCTTCGCGTCTAAACCAGCTTTTTTTTTATTCATTAGACGCAGCTTTTTTTTCTGCATATCTAATGAATCATCTTTTTTAAGAACTATCTTTTCCATGATTTTGAAAGTTACATTGCATTCAATATAGTAAATTTTAGCTGTAATTAGACTTTACTCACTGCATTTCGCTGTGGCGTGGTATTGAAAAAGAAAGTTGTATTTAACCGGCGAGGTAAGTTTTAATCTACATTTCTAAAATTATACGCAGCAATAGTTCTTGTCTCGTTGTTGAATAGATATAAAACATCGTTATAGAAGCTTAAAACTTTAGAATTCTTCACTGGAAGCGATATACGCTGTTCTATATTTCCATTAAGATCAATAATTAAGGCTTTGTCTCTGCCCCCACCTGTTTGAACACCAAGTTGAACTAACAAATGGTCTTGACCAAGCTGGGTGAAGGTGTAAAAGAAGTAACCAAAAGGAAAAAAGGTCCCTTTTTTATACATTTTTAAGCGGTATTTTGTTGCCTCCTTCGGTATCGCGCCATATTCTGAGTAATTACCAGCAGCTTTTTCAGGAAAGCCTTTAATCGTAAATTCATCAATTTTAGTAAACGTTGAATCGTAAAGCTCAAAACGATTCTGGAAATACCAAGTAAAAAGCCAATTATTGTTGAACTTATAAAGATCATATTTTGACAAAAGTCCAGGCGCAATTTCAAAATTTAAGAAAAGGCTTTCTTTTTTTTCTTTTTCCAAGTCATACAGAATTATATTCTCTTCGTAAAATTGGGTAGGTACAATTACAAGATTATCCGATGAATAGTGTAACCCATAAATGTTTGATGCAAAATTAATAAATCGTTTTTGTTCTTTAAAATTTAGCTCTTCATAATAGATATTAATCCACGGCATCATACTGGTCACAAATAAATGGCCGTCTTTGAAGGTCATATGCCGAGGACCGTAAACAAACTCTCCAGGGCCACGCCCCGTTCTTCCCGATTTTGTGATTAGGTTTCCATTAAGGGAGAATTTATAGATTGCAGGACCCTTAAAATCGGTAATAAATATGTAGTCTTTAAAAATCTTAAAATCTATAATCTGATTGAATTCGGTGCTTCCAAGTTCATTAACGCTGTACGTACCATAGAATTTATAGTCAATACCATCACTATTAGCGGAAAGAATCAGAATAAAAAGCAGGCTTATTAACTTCATTGAGATTAAATAAATAGAGTTCGGATGAACATTCGTGTACGGAAGAAAGATCAGTTAACTGTGCGTCATTCAGACAATTAATAGATTACCGGGGTAGCATCAAGAAAAGACTTTTCCCCATTGTTTTTGCACTCTTTACTAATATATATTTCACTGCCCACACTTGTTGGAATTCTCACCTTATTTAGGTTTGATTTACAATAAACAAAAGTACGATTCAGGTTCATAATTAGGCGCGATTCCCATTATTAAAAAATAGGCAACCCATCTGCGTTATTGACGGCCGAAAATCCCCAAAACGCACAGACACTAAATTCATATCTTTGTAGAAATAACCTCTCCCAAAACTTCACATTTTGAGAATCATACTTTTAGGCCCAACTGCGGCAGGCAAAACCGAATTATCTTTACAACTTGCTGAAGCGCTTCATACTTCCATTATTTCAGCTGATTCCCGCCAATGCTATAAACACCTCGATATTGGCACGGCTAAACCTTCATCCAAAGACTTGGAAAGAGTCTCACATTATAATATTTCTTTGCTCAACCTGGATGAAGAAGACTCGGCTATAAAATTCCAACAAAGAGCCGGGCAACGGGAGCAGGAAATCCTTGAGAAATCTGATCACGTGATTTATGTAGGTGGGAGCACGCTACACCTCCAATGTTTGATACAGCCTTTTAACGAGATGCCGGCATCGGACGAGGAGAATGTCGCCAAACTCGAACTGCGCATTGAGCAGGAAGGTATAGAATCACTTTATGCTATGTTGCGTGAGATAGATCTCAAATATATCCAAAAAATGGATGGCATGAACCGACAGCGAATCATTCGGGCACTCGATGTATGGATGCAAACCGGTAAGCCATTTAGCAGTTTCCACGTTCAGGATGAAATTCAACCCAATAAAAACACGCTGGTTTTTGGGTTGAGATGGCCGAGAGAAAAGCTGTATGCGCGAATTAATCAAAGAGTAGAAGCCATGATGGAACGAGGGCTGGTGGACGAAGTGAAATCGATTCTGGATGTGGGGAATCCTCAGGCGCTGCAGTCCTTAAATACAGTAGGATACAAAGAAATCATAAAACACCTGAACGGTGACTGGGATTTAGATAAAGCCACGGAGAAAATTAAAACGCATACTCGTCGGTATGCCAAAAGACAAATTACTTGGTTTAAGCGATGGGATTTTATTCGCTGGCTGGAGGCAGAAAAGTTATCGACGGGTGAGATGATGGAAAGAGTTTTAAGTGACGCGGGCGGAGGTAGTAGCTAGTAGTGAGTATTTAGAACTCAGGATTCTGTATATGGACCCACTATTCCTCAAATATGGGTTAGTTAACAACTCATCGGGGCAGGTCTTCTACGGATAGATCTTCATCTAAGCTTTCCCAATGGATACCTATTCCCCCACCGGTTAACCGCCAGTTAGTAAGCTGTGCATTAGTTGCCTCTCTTAGTTTTGGATACCATTCCAAGGGCACGGAGATTTCTCTGGCGTCCTCTAACAGCACAACAAGTTTGGCATCTTCAAACAAAATATTTTGAGCTTTGACCGGTTTATTTTTCACTAAAGTATTCATTCCAAGCCTCTGTTATCTTTTCTTGATTTGGCACAATCAACTTTCGGATATTGTTTATTTCTGCAGCAAGAAATCCAGATGAATGCGCAAGTGCAATTGGGTTAATCCAAAACTTACAATATCCATCACCTCTTTCAATATGAATATGAATTGGTTCATTCCCTTCATTTCTAAAAAAGAAAAAACGATATCCCCTTATTCTTAGAAC
>JBDNFJ010000050.1:0-1649 GCA_041689895.1 Gracilimonas sp.
ATCAAGGGAAACACCGATGCAATCAGATTATGCTTTAGTTCCGCTCCAAGTAATATCGCCTTATTTTTTGACACTTACCGTGGAGCAAAAAAGAGCAATACCATCCATTTCTTTAAACGGATATATGGGGTAAATATTATAGATGTTATTATTCCTGAAACCGATCGTTGGGTATTTGTGCATTTCGAAAATGGCTACCAGCTTCACTTCCGGCTTTTTAGTAATAGAGCCAACGTATTTCTTTCAAAACAAGAAGAAATTGTCGGAGTATTTAAGGAATATGACGAAATAGGGGATAAGCCACCTGAACCTCAAAAACTGGACGTATTTGAGGTAAAGGAAGACATCAGCCGAAAGAGTACGAAAAACAAAATTGTAGCAATCAACGCAATGTATCCCCGTCAAAATATTCAGGAATTAGCCGATATGTATGATTTGGAGGATAAAAATAAAGATGAACTGATAGAATTTGTCCAAAAAACGTGTGAAGAAATGGCGGCAAAGCCAGTCCCTCGATTATTAGTGAATGGAGAAGTGACATTACTTTCCGAAAAAACGCTCCCCATACGCACCCGTAAACACTTTGATGGTATTAATGATTTGATTCTATATCGGTATAAAAATCATTCGAATAATCAGCGTTTAAAGCAGCGAAAGTCAACATTGTTGAAAAGTCTCAAACGAAAAATAAAAAGAACCACTTCCGGTCTTCGGAATCTATATCAGGCGGATAAAGGAATAGAACGAGCAGAGCAATATGAGCAATGGGGACATCTGCTGATGGCACATGCACATTTAGGCACTGTGAATGCGAATGAGATAGAAGTGGATGATTTGTACAATGAAGGCCAAATGGTGCGCATTCCTTTAAGACCCGAGCTCGATATAGCCGAAAATGCACAACGATACTACAAGAAATCATCCAATGCTGAACGCTCGTATCAGGAAGCGCTGAAACGCATTCCTATTATGGAGGATGAAAAGCAGAAAGCGGAACGATTTTTGGAAGAAGCCGAAGCCATCACTAACTTTTGGGATTTTGTTTCTTGGGAAGAGAAGCACGAAAAAGCGCTGAGTACGTACCGTAATGATAGGGGAAATACGTCGGACGAGGAGTCCTTGCCTTTTCATACATTTGAGGTAAAAGGATATCCGGTGTGGATTGGAAAGAATGCAAAAAGCAATGATGTGTTAGTTCAAAAGGCGCATAAAGAAGACATTTGGATGCATGCCAGAGGCGTTGCGGGTTCTCATTTAGTAATCCGAATGGGGAATGAAAAAGGCATGCCGCCTAAAGGAGTATTGTTGGAAGCAGCTTCGTACGCCGCCTTTAATTCAAAAGCACGAGGGTCAAATTTAGCCCCGGTTATTATCACCAAGAAAAAATATGTACGTAAAGTTAAAGGAGCACCTCACGGAGCCGTAGTTGTGGATAAGGAAGAAGTGGAAATGGTAACTCCCAAAAAACCTCATAAATGAATTCAAATTCATTAGAACATCTAAAAGGTAACATTTATCTCTGTGGATTTATGGCTTCGGGTAAAAGCACCTTAGGCCGAAAAATTGCTCAAAAATTAGGTCTGGAATTTCGAGATCTGGATGCCGTAATCGTAGCGCAAACCGGCCAAACCATAAATGAGATCTTTCTG
>JBDNFJ010000051.1:0-2930 GCA_041689895.1 Gracilimonas sp.
AAACGAGCTCGTTTGGGAATTGGCTATCTTGCACAAGAGGCCAGTGTATTCCGAAATCTGACGGTTCGGGAGAATTTGGAATCCGTACTTCAATTTTTATCCGTTCCCAAAAAGGAGATTGATCGAAAAGTAGATCAGTTAATTGAAGAATTTGGCTTACACAAAGTGGTAGATAATAAAGGATACAGCCTTTCGGGAGGCGAGCGGCGCCGTACAGAAATAGCTCGTGCTTTAGTAACCGATCCAAAATTCATTTTACTGGATGAGCCCTTTGCGGGAGTTGATCCTATTGCTGTTGAAGACATTCAGCAGATTGTATCCGGCTTACGCCATCAGAATATCGGGATTTTAATCACGGATCATAACGTGCACGAAACGCTGGCTATTACTGATCGCGCTTATCTCATGTTCGAAGGAGAAATATTAATGGAAGGTTCCGCTGATCGGTTGGCTCAAGATGAAAATGCTAAAAGATTATATCTTGGTAAACAATTTAAATTAGACAGATATACCTCAGAATAAAACCTATGACAGAAATAACGGTTCAAGAATTAAAAGAAAAAAAAGAATCTGACGAAAATTTTCTACTGTTAGATGTTCGAGAAGATGTAGAATATCTCGTATCTAATATAGGTGGCCACCATATCCCGATGGGGCAGTTAGATGCTCGCTTAAAAGAGCTTGAAGAATATAAAAAGTCCGAAATAGTTGTTATGTGCCGGAGTGGAAACCGAAGTTCACAAGCCGGTTCTTTTCTTGAAAGAAATGGATTTGAGGAAGTAAAAAATTTACAAGGTGGCATAAAAAAATGGGCCGATGAGATCGACCCTTCTATCCCAGTAATGTAATGATAAGCGTTAAGCTAAGGCAGCAATCTGATTCAGTAACTCCTGATTGCTGTCAGTATTTTTCAGCACCTTTAGTAGTCCCAACATAGATTCTTTTGGGGATTTTTTCAGCAAGTAGCGGCGTACCATATTTCGCTCTTCCAACGAATCGGTAATAAATTTATGCTCGTTACGAGTACCTGAAGCCGCAATATTGATGGCGGGATAAATTCGGTCGTTCGCTAACTCGCGGTCCAGCACCAATTCCATATTACCGGTTCCTTTAAATTCCTCAAAAATCAGATCGTCCATGCGTGAGTTAGTTTCAATCAGGCAGGTAGCGATGATCGTAAGCGATCCGCCTCCTTCGATTTTACGAGCAGAACCAAAGATCTTTTTAGGAATCTCCAGCGCACGAATATCCAATCCACCTGAAAGAGTTCTTCCACTGTTGGTTTGAATCGCATTGTAGGCACGTCCCAAGCGAGTAAGTGAGTCGATCAGTAAAACAGAATCTCCTCCCATTTCAGCCTTTCTTTTGGCGTAACCAAGTGCCATTTCCGTAATACGAATATGACTTTGCGTTTGCTTGTCATTAGAGGATGCAAAAACTTCAGCCTGTGTTGAACGGATGAAGTCAGTGACCTCTTCGGGGCGTTCATCCACCAAAAGCACGCTTACGTGAATGTCGTCGTAATTGTCGGTAAGCGTTTTTGCAATCTTTTTAAGAAGTACGGTTTTACCGGTTCGGGGAGGCGCAACAATTAGGGATCGCTGTCCCTTCCCAATAGGTGACACAAGGTCCATAACTCGCATCTCAACGTCATCTGGATCGAAGCCGAGCTTAATCCAGTCTATGGGCATAATGGGAGTCTGGCGCTCAAAACGGCTCGATTTAGTCCAGGTTTCCACCGGTCGGCCGTTAATTACATCAACCGAAACTACGTGTTTGTTGCCTTTATTATCTTCTTCAAACTCTCCTTCTAAAACTAAACCCGGACGAAGATCCAGCTCTTTAACTTCTTCAGGCTTCATAAAAGGATCTTGGGGCTGATATGAAAATTCATAATCCAACTTGCGGATAAACCCCCATCCTTTTGGATTTATTTCCAACACACCGGCATATTGGCCGGCTATCCCTTGGTTATTTTTCCAGTGGAACTTTGGAATAAAAACATTACCACCTTTATTATTGTGATTGTTTTTCTTGTTTTTATTGCGATTTTTATAATTTTTTTTGCGTGCCATTTAGTTCATGCTTGTTGTTTAAATCCTTCTCCCGATAGTGAAAAGTAGAATCTTAAATAAGTTGGTTTATGAAAAGGAAGGAGGGGAAAAAGAGGTGCGGATTTATTTCCGCACCTAATATCTTAGTGGATGAGAAAAGATACAAATGTTTTTATTGATACCAAACTAACGAACCGTTGTGGTCTCATTAATCCAGCTATAGCACTTCATCAAAGAGCCATCAACTTTAATTTTTTGTCCATTCTTAAGGTCTAAAGTAAAAAACTTGTCTTCTGAGTTTGGTGTTACTCCTTCGTAAGTAGATAGCTGCTGATTTACCGTACTTGCTACCGAAGGATCTACGCTCTTCGCTTTGTTCAGGTAATCAACTACCAGCCAATATACTACTTTGTCTTGTGCTTCAAGCTTACGATCAGCGGTACATTTTTGGACGGCGGCACCATAAATAGTAGCCAATTTGATGTACGAGTTACCATAATTGGGATCAACCTTAAGCGCATTTTGCACCTGGTTTTTCGCATCGCTCAACCTCTCCAAATTGATATACGCATCCGCAAGATCGAGATATCCTTTCTTCTTAAGATCTTTGTCAGAAGTTCGTTCAAGGGCTTGTTTAAAGTATTTTGCGGCATCAGAATAATTGGCATTTCCTTTTGAAAGCTCGGCCAAATCGGAAGCACTTTCGTATGTAGGTGCTAATTCATTGATTTTAACTTCTGCTTCTTTCAGTTTTTGGCGATCACTTATTGTTTCATAAGCGTTTTTCAGAGCTTTCCAGGCGGCTACATTTTTCGGCTCTTTTTTAACGATGTCCTTGAAATAAGCAATTTGTTCTTCCGGAGAACCGAGAAGTTC
>JBDNFJ010000052.1:0-3316 GCA_041689895.1 Gracilimonas sp.
AAACTAAAGGTAGCGCGACCGCCGGCAGGCACATATCGGTCAAACTCTCCATCTTCATTTATAATGGCACGCTTTGGCCCTAATTCATATCTATTCCAGCCTCGTACCGAGTTGGTTCCCCCATTGTAAATTCGGATATCAGCCGGGAGTGAATCTTGTTTGGCATAATAGATTCCGGCCAGATTAATGCGTTTTGCAAATACAATATTATCGGTAAGAGGAGTAAACTTACGTACATCAATCCCTGCCTTTTGGAAGGAGTAGGTGGATTCTCCAAAAAGCCCCGAAATTTGCCAGAATGGCTGGAATGACCATCCCTTTTGCCCCCGTCTTAAACCCTTGGAATAAAAGATATTCAGGTTAAAAGAAGAAACATTGTACGAATCGATGGTATCGGGCAGGCTTTCTTGGGAGTTTTGTGAGTACTCTTTATTCAAGGTAAATTCGTAGGAAGCCGTACCGGTGAATTCGGAGCTGTATTGGTACACTAAACTATTGTTTAAACCTCCACGAAAAATCTCGTAGGAAGGTTCCAACTTATGCTCGATAAAGGGGGCAACAATGAACGATGTCTTCGTGTTTATGAGGTAGGGAAACAGGTAGTCGGTTGCCAGACGTTGTTGAATGGCAGAGGCATTCCCAGAAATAGTGAATCGTTCGCCACGTCCCCATGCGCTACGATGAGTCCATGAAACTTGGCCCCGGAATAATTTATAAAAGTCTGAGAAGCCATTATCGATACGCGTCAGGTTTCCAATTCCGGCGCGCAGTTGCACAGACCGCAGGGGGGCTTCTTTTACACGTATTTTGATGTTAATGGTGGAATCTTCCGGTTGTTCGGGGATGGAAATAAGGGCAAAACGTAACATGTGATGATTGAAAACCTCACGCTGAGCCTCGCGGAGCTTGTTATCGCTATATAACTCATGAGGCTTAATGCCGGTTTCGCGTATAATATATTTAGCCTTTAGGTTTTTCTCCCCTTCTACAAGAATGGTGTCGAAGCGAGCTCTTGGGCCCGGATAACTAATAAGAGTTACATCTGCTTTTTTTGCGGAGCTGTCGATCTGAGCTTTTATTTCGGTGCTGGCATAAGGATATCCCAAGTTATGCAAGGCACCCACAAAGCTTGCCTCTACCTCCGACTGGTTTACGGTTTCATATCGCTGTCCTTTGCGGTACGGTAAGTGATTTTTGATGGATGAAAATCGATCATCTTCATATATAAGGGTGCTGTCGCGAGAGGATGAGCGGACCGCAAACTCAACGTTCTCCACCCGTATGGGAAGATTTTCGGCGATGGTAAATACTACGGCTTTCCGCCATTCCTTCGACAAGTCTTCGATACGATAGGTAACTTTCACGTCATCAAATCCACGCCGCCGATAAAAACGCTCCAGACGGATAACATCTCTTTTTACTTCATTTTCGTTAAGCCGCATACCTACTTTTTTCCAAAACAGGAGCTTTTTAAAAGGGGAAGGAGCCTCGTTTGAAATATTATTTTTAAGCACAATGCTTTTAAAAGTTTTATTCCCTTCAATTTTTACATTCCAAACGTGGCTATCGACCAGTTTATCCTGTGCCTGAATCTGGCTCGTGAAAACACAGATAAATCCTATTAAAAGAGTTAGGCGTAGTAAAGTTGTTGAATGCGTAGTTCCCAAAGGAGAATTTAACTTTATGAATAACAGAAGCTCCGGCAAGCCGAAGATTAAACAAACGGTTGGTGTTGTAAAGCCTTTTAATAAGTATAACAGAATGTTTACTATCTTAGAAATCTAAGTTTCAGTATCTGTGGCATAGAACCACAAAACAATTAATTTATTTTAGTTACATGTTTAAGTACGCCTCTATCCTTTTGGTTTCATTACTCCTCGTTTCTTGTAAAAGCAGTAAAGAATTCACCGGTTTTTCTTATGATCCCCCGGATGTAACTAATACCACGGATAAAGAAGTGCTGCTTCAGCACCGCCGAACGATTGGCGTTGACTCTCCCAAGGTGTGGATTAACAATGAATTTAGCGGTGCTCGTGCAAGTGATTTCTATGCGGTTAATGATTCTTTGTATGAGGTGTTTGTGGAGCCGGAGAATACTCCCATTAATAATAGTCCCTGGTATGCATTTAAAATTTGGAGTGATACGGTGCAGGTGGCAAAGATACGGCTTAATTACCGGGATGCCACGCACCGATATACCCCGAAACTGCTCAGTTTTGTACAGGCCGACAGCACTTGGCAGCAACAATGGGAGCTGCCGGCCGAGTATGATACGGCAAACGGAACGGGAACTTTTGAGGTGCTGCTTGCTCCCGATCCGGTAATTATTAGTAGTCAGCCTTTATATACCTATTCCGGTTTATTAGATACTTTAGCCCATAGAAATATCTCCAACCATACATTTACCACGATACGTGAAGCAGGCAAATCGCATGGGGGACGAACCATTTGGGAGCTG
Source organism: Gracilimonas sp. (assembly GCA_041689895.1). Classification (GTDB taxonomy): domain Bacteria; phylum Bacteroidota; class Rhodothermia; order Balneolales; family Balneolaceae; genus Gracilimonas. The sequence continues at coordinate 2,459 of JBDNFJ010000052.1, forward strand.
GACATCACCGAAGTGAGTGAAGATCAGCCGGCCCCTGTTTTAGTGATTATAGGACGTCAGCATCCCCCGGAAGTAACGGGATTCAAAGCGTCCCTGTATTTTTTGGAGGAAATGACAGCAGATACGCCATTGGCCAAAAGATTTAGAAATACTTTTGTAATCAAATCCTTTCCCATGGTAAATCCTGATGGCGTAGAAATGGGAAATTGGCGAAATAATGCCGCAGGAATTGACTTAAACCGAGACTGGAAAAATTTCAATCAACCTGAAACCCAAGCGGTTCGGTCGGCACTTTCAGGGATTACCTCTAATCCGAATCGGAGCATGTTTTATGCCATCGACTTTCACTCAACAGGAACAAATATTTTTTATCCTATTGACGAAGAGGTGAAAACGGTTCCCGATAACATCACTCAAAAGTGGGTTGCAGAAGTGATGGTAGAACATCCTAACGTAGATTTTACCGTAGAGGAATTTGACACTTCTTCCCCCATTTCCAAGAATTGGTTTTATCACACCTTTGGTATCGATGCGCTTACCTATGAGGTGAGTGATGGTATGAAGTCGGCTGAATTGGAGCAGGTTTCGCGCTCTACGGCACGCTCACTTATGGAGCTTTTATTGGCAGAGTATCATAAAACAGGGCTTGAAAACTAAGGCTGGGTTGCCCATATTAGTAAAAAAGATTCTAATGGGTAAGGACATGGCGGGATCAAATGTGTTATTGGAAGGCATTCAGAACTGGAAACTTCGGCTGGTACTAAGTGCTTTGTTGTGCATTATGGGGCTGGGGCTCCTCATCAGCATGGCACTGGGATTGTTTGTTGAATTAACCGTTCTGGATAAGTCGATTGTGGG
>JBDNFJ010000053.1:0-4799 GCA_041689895.1 Gracilimonas sp.
CGCTGAATGAATCGGCTAAAAATAAGGAGATTGCTATTTCGGCGGCAACGCTCTGGGAAACGGAAATGTTGGCACGGAAAGGAACCATAGAGCTAAAGCCGGACTTCAGGACTTGGATTAATGTGGCTACAAAGCCTGAAGTTTGCACGGTTATTCCAATTGAAAGAGAGGTGATTCTTGCTCAGGATAAACTGCCGGCAAACCCGGCCGACCGTTTGATTGTGGCAACAGCTTTATATTCCGAATATCCTTTAGCCACTAAAGATGAAGTTCTGCAGGAGCTGGGATTTTAATAAAACCTAAGCTCCGTAATGGTTCGGTAAGGTTAACCAAAATTCCAGGTTACGCCACGTCCAATTTCCGGTTCGGGATAATCCCATGTTACCGCGCCTTGGTCGCACGCATACATGCACGAGCCACATTCAATGCAATCCTCTACTTGAAAGCGAACAATCCCCTCATCGTCTAAAGTGTAGCAATAAGCCGGACAAATCCACGTGGTGCATTTATGTGGACAAACCGTATTGCAGATATTGGTATCTACGATGATATGTGGTTTAAAATCATTTTTAGTTTGATTTCTATAACTTACTAAGCCGAGACGTTCGGAGAGTTTGAGTAATTTCATAATGATTTCCTTGCTTTAAATCCTAATTTAGCGAGTTCCCATAACGAAGAATGTCGTCTTATAGCTCCTAACAACATCTTCTCCGTTTTAGGAGTAGGCTCATTCTTAATACTAAAAAACTGTCGGCCAAAGTCACATATCAAATTAGGTACTTTTTGCTGCATGGTTTCGGTATGTAATAAATGCACGGCATCCTGAAAGTTATGGATGTCTTTCATTACGTAACTTTCATCCATTACTCTGCGATATTCTTTCAGGGTGGCGGATGTGTAATCATCCTTTTCCTTTGCTTTTACAATAGTTTCAGCTGCAAGAATTCCCGACCGCATGGCATAATCCATGCCTTGGATAGCTTTCCCTGCATTCATTAATAAATTTGCAGCCTCGCCCACTAATAAAATTCCGTCTTTATACAACTCTTTGGGCATTACGCGAGAATCTCCCGAAGAAACTACGTGAGCTGAATATTCGACTACTTCTCCACCGCGAATAGTATCAGCTATGGTAGGGTGCGTTTTAAAGCGATTTAAAATATGGTACGGTTCTTTATTGGGACCTTTTTCACGTAAATCTTTTAATCCTAAAACCAACCCAAGAGAAATAGTATCTCGGTTGGTATAAAGAAAACCCCCACCTTTAATACCATCGGTAGCCCAGCCAACAAACTCGTTGCTCATCCCGCTTAAACCATTCAGCTGAAATCGATCTTCCAGTACTTTTTGGTCGAACCGGATAATTTCTTTGATACCGATGAGCATGTGGTCGGCAGGTACATAAGAATCTTGAAGGCCTACTTGGCGAGTAAGTAAATTATTTACGCCTTCCGCAATAATTACGGAATCGGCAAGAAACTCATCTTCTCCAGTTTTAATGCCAACGGCTTTGTCGTTCTCCATCAGTACTTCATCTACTTTAATATTGGTAGCGATGAAAGAATCCATGGCGTAATCGCTGGCATCAATAGCTTCTTGAACTTTTCCTGCCAGCCAATTATCAAACTTTGAACGTAATACAACTACTCCGGCATAAGGGGGCTGATTAAAATGCGAAGATTTAAAATCCAGTGAAAAGGTGGATTGCTCATCCATAAAGGTGAGCCGACGATGGTTTATAAAACGTTCCCAACCGCCGTTTTCATCTTCCCAATAATTGGGGACCAGTTTGGCGAGATCATCTCCCCAGAGCACGCCTCCAGAAACATTCTTGGCACCAGCAAACTCGCCCCGCTCAATAAGCAGGAATTTCATGTTATTTCGGGCTAAAGTCATGGCCGCAGCTAAACCCGCTACGCCAGCACCAATTACGATACAATCAAACTTGTCGTCCATAGCTAAAATTTTGCATGTTAAATTTTAAAAGAAGGAATTATTCCGGTAATGATGGAACACCCAATTTAAAATTAGGCTTTGATTTTTTTGAGCTCGTCAATAAAAGGAGGTAACACTTTATAAAGATCACCAACAATACCATAATCGGCGATTTCAAAAATGGGAGCATCCGGATCTTTGTTGATGGCTACAATCACTTTAGAGTTTGCCATTCCGGCTACGTGCTGAATTGCACCGGAAATACCTATAGCAATATAAAGCTGAGGGGAAACCACTTTCCCTGTTTGCCCGATTTGTAGGCTTGGGTCGTACATCCCCGATTCCGTTAAGGCACGGGAAGCACCAATACCCGCTTTTAAAACATCCGCCAGCTCCGTAATAAGCTTTTGACCTTCTTCATCTTTCACACCCCGCCCGGCGGCCACAATAGATGCTGCTTCATTCAAGTCGATGGTATCGCCGGATACGGATATAATCTCTTTGAGTGTGGTTCGCAATTCGCCGTCGTTCAGGCTGAAATCTACAGATACAACTTCTGAATTGGCTTCATTTTCTACGAGATCGTAAGAACCGGAGCGGACAGATACGAGAATCTTCTCACCTTTGGCTTCGGCGTCCGCTAATATTTTGGCTGCCATCACCGGACGTTTAGCTTTAATCCCTCCATCAGTCAGCTCAAAAGAAGAGACATCTGAAAGAACGGCGGCTTGTTGGTTGGCTGCTAAAGCTCCCAAAACATCCTTCGTGCTTTCGGTAGATGCAAAAGCAAATACAGAAGGCGAGGTTGCTCCCATTACGTTTGCCAATGCTTTGAGCAAGGGCGTATTCATGTGGTTTTTGAAAATAGGATCTTCCACTACATAAATCTTAGAAGCTCCATATTTCTTCACTCCATCCACAAAAGAAGAGGCGTCTTTATCAATGATTACGGCTTCAACAGAATGGCCGTCTTTATCGGCTAATTCTTTGCAATGTGATAATACTTCCAGTGAAGAACGTTTAATTTTGCCGTCTGAAATGGCAATGTAGGTTAGAATCGTGCTCATGGGTAATTCCTTTCAGTCAAAATTTTGAGGCATGAATTTTGAAGAGCTTTCTTCATTTAAAATCCAAGATGCATTGTTTCTAATTTATGTTTTAAATGACGTTAGCTTCGGTGTCTAACAATTGGGCTACTTCGCGGGCTATTTCATCCGGTTCGCCTTCAAATTTCTTACCGGGCTCGCGGCCGGGCTTTTCTTCATATCCGGTGACCGATGTTTTTGGGGTGAGCTCGTCTTCACTCAAACCCAAAGAGGATAATTCTACTTGCTCCATCGGTTTACGCTTGGAAGCCATGATTCCTTTTAAATTCGGGATTCGCGGCTCATTCATGTCATTGGAGCAGGTGACCGCGCAAGGGGTAGGCAGTTCAATCATTTCTTGACCACTGTCGCCTTGTCGTTTAACCAGCAATTTTCCGTCCTCGGCCTGTAGTCCTACTGCGTTGGTAGCGAATGGCAAGCCTAACATTTCGGCCACCATACCTCCGGTAAGTCCGGCATCCGTATCCTGCGATTGCTTTCCGAACGAAAGTACATCGTATTCTTTATCCTTGAAAAAGGCCGCCAGAATTCGCGCATAGGTGGCTGAATCATACGCCTCATTTCCGGTAGTTTGGATGTGGGTGGCTTTATCGGCTCCCATCGCAAGAGCTTTACGGATGGTTTCGGAAGCTTTGGGTGAACCGATGGATACTACTTCAACTTCGCCCCCGTGTTTTTCCTTCAAAACCAGCGCCTCTTCAACCGCAGATGCATCATAAGCATTGAGGATCATCCGGTCGGCATCCTGAATTAATTGTCCGTCTTTAATTTGTAAAGGTGCGTTTACATCGGGCACCATTTTAATACCTACGTAAAATTTCATGGGCTAATATTTTCGACTTCTAAAATTAGGGGTTGGAACCGCTTTTCTGGGCTGCCAATATACAAAAATGAAGGTGTATATGCTGGCTTCAGCCTCACTTTTTCGTTGTGAAATCATCGGATTTCTGAATGCATCCGAATCCTATATGTAAAGGATTCTTTTGTTTTGTTATAGTAAGAATTTATGTACGAAATTTCACTTAAGAAGAGAGGGTATTTTTTATTACGCAAGTTTCAGTTCTTTTTGAAATGCCCTCCACTTGGCCACTGACTCATAGTATTTCTAAAAAACATAGTAACTTTTTAGCATTACCCTTTAAAAGATATTAAATAAACAAAAAGTTGTTTTAAATAGGTTAAAAAGTTAATTTACGTGTGGGATTTCCCACTAAAACATTATATAATTTCGTGTGAAGGTATTTAGAAAAGGAGATAGCTATGGCACCAGTAGTTGAAGAGTATAACGCAAAATTGGACACTAAGAAAAGATTAACAATACGAGGAGCAAGAACCGAGTATTATCATGTTACCGAAAGGAAGGACGGTACTATTGAGTTAAGTCCGAGGGAATTGATACATCCCGATGAAATTTCTATGAAAACGTTAGAAATGGTAGATAAAGCCATTTCTAAGTTTAAAAATGGGGAAGTATCAGAACCTATAAATATGGAAGAACTTGAGAAGCTACTTGGTTAATTAATAAGGAGCATCATGTTTGCAATTCGTATGGGAATTCCTGAAATGGAAGAATTCTGGGGTAATCTTCTTGAAAAGAAAAAGAGTGATAGCTTAAATTCTGAACAGGAAGATTTGTTTAAAAAATTTGGGAAAGCCATTAAATTATTGGCTGATAATCCTAAGCATTCAGGTTTAAGAACGCATGAAATTGAGGAGCTCAGCCGAAAGTATAAGATTAAAATTTGGCAGTCTTATTTA
>JBDNFJ010000054.1:0-34971 GCA_041689895.1 Gracilimonas sp.
CACATATCCATCTGAACCAAGCCGGGTTTTAGCCGGTATGGATATTGGAATCAGAAAAAGCACTGATGGAGGAGAAAATTGGAAGGAGTCCTCGAAGGGTATGAGTGCCTATACCCTTACCCACAGTGCCCGAGACCCCGAGGTGGTCTATGCCAGTGGGCAAAATACGGAAGGCATGGTGTTCTTTGCTGCCAGCGGCGATTTTGGCGACACTTGGCAAACGGTAGAAATGCCCGGCAGCCCTACCGGCATCTGGGTCAATGATATGGTGTCAGTCATGCAGGATGGCCACGAGGTACTGTATTTTGGGACCAATAATGGGGTATATACATATAGTTTTGAGGAGTAACAGTAAGAAATAGCCACAGTTTTTAGGGAAGATATAATAAAAGCTCTGCTCTAAAAATGGACATGAGGCTTGTAATGGTTAGTTTGTAGTTAATTATGCTAGACTGCATATTAAATCCTCAACTGTTGAAAGTTTGCCATCAATTTAAAGAATAAAAAAGGCCGACCAAAAGGCCAGCCTATTTAAAATTCGTTATGTGTATTTATTCAAATCAACGACGTGCTAACACAATGATTAGTCCTACGATGGTAAGTAAGCTCAACCCAAATAAAATTGGGATTACAAAAGAGCGAGGTTTGGCTTCATCTCTCCAGTTCATCATTTCGGTGTCGATGGTGGAAATTTGACTCATGGTAAGGACTTGTCCTTCTTGTACAAACTGTCCCCAATCATTTTTGATTTTGCCATTCCAAAAATTATAAAATGTTTCAAAATCTTTATAATTTTCCTTTGTTACCATTTTCTCTTGGCTTGCATCGGTTTCATTGTTAATGAATGACTCAATAGCAGCATAAAAGCTTTTATTGTTATCAAATGCGCCGATATCCAAGCCATTTTGTTCGATGTATTTATCCATAGATGCCCACATATTTTTTGAGGCACTGGCTTTCCAATCCGTTAATTTATTGTTTATACGGCTTTTCCATTGTTGCGAATTATTCTCGCCATATATGGTAGCGAGATCATTTCCTATCCTATCCCAAACCTCATTAAAGCGGTTTTGAACAACATACATCCGTAGATAATCTTTTGTTTGCAGCGTTTCATCATTTGATTTCAGGATCTGGAGATTCTCATCAATCACCGATTCAATTACTTTCAACGGATTATCACCAATTTGAATAGAACGTGGTTGATTTTGATTGCTCAACTCGGCCATCGTTTCGCCATTCATGTCTTTATAAGTGATGAATAAAGAATCGATCATATTCAACACAAACTCGTCACGCTTTTGCATGCTATTCCGGTAGCGCTTAACCAATTCTGAAAGATCACTTTCGCTTTTCTCTGAATCCAGAATTGCATTTCGGAGCGAATCACTGCGGTTATTAAGGTTCGCAATCTCAGATTTGTAATTGGATAATTCGTTAGATAGGCGATCTAATCGTTCATTTTGATCCTCAATAACTAACAATTTATGCTCAGAATTTCGAGCACTTTGCTGAAGATTTGCGATGCTGCTTTCAAGCGTTTCAGGGTATAAAGCGTCGTCCAACAACTCCTGATGCTCTTCATTCCTATATTTTAGCGTTGAGATTTCTTTGGTAAGGCTGTCTATTTGATTCACCGTCATGGCATCACGGATAGCTGTCTTCAGCTCCATATAGGATTCTTCATAATTTTTTTTAACCTGATAATCTGATGTTTGAGCAACCGCAAGTACGGTCGAAAAAAGTAATATTACAGCTATATAGGTAGATGAAATTAAACGTTTCATGATTTTTCCTCTTTGGTTTTGTTCTCTTGAATACCATCCTCAGTAAGTACAAAAATCTCATTGGTTTCTGTTTTAACCAACTGTACGGTGTTATTTCGGAAATTTAACGCCGGGGCTTCCAAGCGATCTTCCGAAATTTTAATTTTCTTTTCCATTTTTAGCGTTCCGGAACCGGGCTTCATCACATATACATGTTTAAATTGGTTAGCTGTGATAAAATAGTAGCCTTTAGCATCACGAATTAAGCGTATTTCTTGAATTCGAGTGCTGTCATCTTCGCCAAACTCCTGTTGCTGAAAAGGAGCAATGTTGAAAGTTAAACCGTGCCGTACATCATGTATATCCCCGTTTGCATCGGGTGTCAACACTGATTCAAGCTGGTGGGAATAATTCACATCTTTGACGACAAACGTTTTGCAGGCGGTGCCTAACATCACGATTGAAGCCAACATAATCATTGGGATAAGTCTCTGTAGTCTCATTATCGTGTCCTCAATTGCTGTTCTTGTTTAGCTAATTGTATCCACGATCATAAGTTATGTTCCTGCCTACTCGATGATTATACTTTCGACCGGTATCCCATCGACCAGTTGCTCTCGTCCTTTTAAAAATGAAAGTTCTATGATAAAAGAATAGCCAATAATTATTCCCCCAAGTCGCTGAATTAATTTTGAAGCGGCAGCTGCGGTGCCACCCGTTGCTATAAGATCGTCGTGGATAATCACCTTGGCCCCTTCAAATATTGCATCTTTGTGAATTTCTACCCGATCTTTTCCATATTCTAAAGCGTACGTTTCAGAAAGCATTTCGGCAGGAAGTTTTCCGGGCTTTCGTACCGGCACAAATCCAGCATGTAAATCTTGAGCCATATTCGCTCCAAATAAAAAACCTCTGGATTCAAGCCCTACTACAAAATCTACCCGTTGACCTACAAAAGGACGTTCAAGCATATATGAAGTTAGCTGAAGCGCATCTTTGTCCTGCAAAAGCGTGGTAACATCTTTGAATTGAATCCCTTTTTCGGGGAAATCAGGGACGGTGCGAATAGAATCCGAAATAAACTCTTTTATACTTTGCTCTACTATTTTCATAAAGAATGGATTAAGTTCGCGCCAAGGTAGTTAAAACCATAAGTAGCAATCAAGTAATATGAGTAAAATAGACCTTCCCCTTTGGCAACAACACCAGCGATTTATGGCTCGGGCTTTTATGCTGGCCGAGCAGGCACTGGATGAACATGAAGTTCCTGTGGGCGCTATAGTAGTGCATAACGGTGAAATTATTGGTAAAGGATACAATCAGGTTGAGCGACTAAATGATGCTACCGCCCATGCTGAGATGATTGCCATTTCAGCCGCCTGTGAAAATCTGCACGCAAAATATCTTAAAGAATGCACGTTATATGTCACCTTAGAACCCTGCCCTATGTGTTCGGGAGCGGCCGTGTGGAGCAAGTTGGGCACCGTTGTTTTTGGAGCCTCTGATGCCAACGCCGGAGGATGCGGGAGCGTGTTTAATATCTCATCCAACAAAAGACTAAATCATAAAGTTAAAATAATACAAGGAGTGATGGAAGCTGAGTGCGAGTTCTTGATGAAAGAATTCTTTAGAAGTAAACGAAATTCCAAATAATCTTGGGTAAATTTGGTTATCGCTTTGATAATGTGGTTTTAATCAAATAAATTGATTTAATCAAAAATTTAGTATGGTTACTAAATCAAAACCAAAGTTTATACCCCTCGCCCCACTTATACTTATTAAAGGGCTCAAAAATCTGACATTATGAAAAGAAGTTTTTCCATTGTTCCTCTAAGTTTAATTTTAATATTGCTCAACATTGGGTGTAAAAACTCTACCGGGCCTTCTCCAGAAGCAGAACTTGAAACCTTTCAGCTTACAAATAGTGAAGGAAGTGGTAACGAAAGTGACCCCTACTTGCTTACCGTGGTTTTAGATGAGGCGGTTGAATCAGAAGTAAAAACTTTTCCAAATGATTTTGAAACCAATTTCTCATTTGAATTCCTGAAAATGGACAATGGAGTACTCACTCCTTTATCTGAAACAGATGAGGCTCGGGTAGTATTTACTGAAAACAATTCAGATTCGTTATTAAGCATAAAAGGAATAAGACTGGGAAAACAATATCTCCGGTTTGGGCAGGAAGAACAGTATAAGTACGCTTTAATTACTATTGAGGAACCGGAATATGATTACAGTAACTCCCTGAAAGTACTGGCGGTAGGCAATAGTTTTAGCCAAGATGCCACCGAATATTTATGGGAAATAGCCAATAATTATGGCATTCAAGAGGTCGTTATCGGAAACATGTACATCGGAGGAATGGATTTGGAAGGTCATTGGTCGAATGCAGAGTCCAAGGCTCTAAATTACACTTACTATAGAAAGACGACCGGTGATTGGGACATACAAAAAAAGGTAACGCTTAATTATGGTTTGTTAGATCAAGATTGGGATGTAATTACCCTACAACAAGTAAGCGGCAAAAGTGGTCGTCCTGAGACCTACAATCCTTATTTAGAACAGCTTATTTCTTATATCCAGGATATCGAAAAAGATAAGAGACCCCGAATTGTTTGGCACATGACATGGGCTTATCAACAAGACAGTCCCCACAACGATTTCTCTTATTATGATAGTGATCAAATGACCATGTATGAGCACATTGTGGATGCCGTACAATCAACCATTGAAACCAATGACGATATCTCATTTGTCATTCCCGTTGGGACAGCCATACAAAATATCAGAACCAGTTTTATGGGGGATCATTTGACCAGAGATGGGCATCATTTATCCACCGGACGTGGACGGTACACCGCAGGCTTAACCTGGTTTAAGACTATAACCGAATTTAGTATAGAGGATATTACATACCGTCCCCAATCCGTTTCAGAACTTGAATTACAAGCTATTAAGGAATCGGTGAATAATACTTTTGAAACCTCGTATGAAGTTACAGAATCTACTTTTAAGGAAGGTGAAACCGTTAATTTAGATCACCATAAACTGGTAGATTTAACCTATACATCTGGCTATTGGTACCCTTCGAACAACCGAATCACTGCCAGTGCTGGTAATTCGAAATATTTTGTAGCCAGCGAGCAGCGGCTAAGTCGTTCACAATTACCCGTTGGCAGTATTCTAAAAATTGAAGACGGCTATAAATACCGGAACGTGTATTACACAAATACATCCGGAAGCACAGCTGATAATACCCGCTCTGGTAATATCACAAAAGAGTACATCACCATAGACGAGTCTTGGTGGGGAAATTATAATTATGTGGGCTTTAATATATCTAAGCAATCAGGCGCAGATATTAGCAATGAGGTGGATAGTGTGGCGGTAAAATTGTCGGTTTATGCTACCGAAAATGCCGTCGGACTTTAAACTAAATAGGTATTAAGTGGGGATAGAATGCGCATTTTTAGTGCAAAATACCTTTAAGAACTAAGGCAGTTCTCCCCTCTAATATCATTTCTTTACTTGAGATTACCGTTCAATGCTACGAACGTTTATGGCCACTCAGGTAAAATAATATCGATTTTGATTCTACCATTCACCCTGATGTTGGTATGGCTTTCGCGTAAGGCGGTAGAAAATGATTGGGTATAATAGGTTAAAAAAAGTGTGGTAGCATTCTTCTTACATCTGGAATGGTATGGTAGCTGAAATCATAAATGCAGAAAAAGACACCCCAAAAACCCAAACCCTGAAGTCAATCGTATTTTAAAGAAACAGTTCGACTAATCATAATTAAATATTGAACGGCTGTTTTTTGGATACATACTTCCTCTTCTTTTGAAAAGATCCAATTTTTAAAGCTCCTTGAGTAGCTAATTTAAAATCACTTAGGCTTCTTTTCACTTATCTATAAGTTGGAGATAAATACTATAATCTCACAAACCACGGGAAGATATTCGGGTACTTGCCATGCCCCAATCTGGTAAATGGGGTATATATTTATTGTGTCCTATCCGGGAACTCATCTAATTCAAGAATCTGTTTTTTTTAATCATAGGTATTTTCCACTACACCGATGAAGGCATTAAGGATCCAAGTAAATCAGATTTACTTGGATCTTAGAACACCGAATCCGTAAACATAGAATAACATGTCTGAAACAATGAATTCCCCTATTCAATCATAAGTGCGCTAACATCCATTATAATTTGGGAATCATCATTAGATCTCAACAGTAATATCGGCTATTAAATAGATTCATACTTTTACTATTCCATTAATGCGATCAATTATTCATACATGTTAGGCAGTTCATCTTCAAAAGAGATGAGTTCCATATCCCTAAAGGCCTTCATATCTACTGCACTTGGATGCCCTTTATATGCCGCGTAGAAATGATTTTTCTGCTCCCTCTCGTAATTCGCATTTCTCCAGGTAAGTACATACGCAATCTTCTTTGCTTCGGGATTTAAGGTTAAAGCCGGATACAATTCTTCCGTAAACCATTTTTTATTGGGAAGAGTCTCTGATCCGGTTTCGGTTAAAGCAGCTACCTTGTTCTTCCTCTTGGCTTGCTCTACCATCCAGGCCAAATTATTACTTAAGGCTTCTAGATCTTTCTCTTTTGTCATAAAAGTTCCGTAATCATCTAAACCCAAAATGTCCACGTAGTCGTCGCCAGGATATTTTTCCATATATTTTTGAAAAAGAGTAGGCGAGCCATCCGGTGAATAAACATAAAGCAGATTGTGTACTCCCTTTTCATCTCTCAAGTATTCGACCGTAAATCTCCAAAGTGCGACGTAATCTTCAACAGAAGTTTGCTCGTCTCCCCACCAAAACCATGAGCCGGTATGTTCGTGATAAGGACGAAATAGTATTGGGATTAACTCGCCATCTTCACCTTTGAGATCCTGAGTGAAAGCAGCAAACTTATCGAGCCAACTTTTGAACTTTTCATGTTGAGCTCCACCAGGTATCACTGCTGCAACACCGGGGGTTGTATCCCAGCTATCTCCATCAGTAACCGGATTATTCATATGCCAACTTATCGTATTGACGCCCCCCCGTTCATAAGCTTCCTTAATCCAGCCTTTCATGCTTTCGAAATTTACGCTGTCTAAACTTACCTCCACATCCTGGCGTAAATCACCAAGCTCCCAACCATATACTGCAGGATACGAACCGGTGGCTTCCTTCACATCAGACCTACCAGGCTCACCCCACCAATTGTGACCGTAAGCCAGATCATCTTGATGGCCATATAAAATTTTGCTACTTGCCAGATCTTTCAGGTTCGTAAATAATGCCTTTGTTTCAGCCGTAGCTTTTTCATCAACAGTAAGTTGAACCTTGTTAGGATTCTCTTCCTTCCCACTGCTGCATGAGATTATATTAGCACTCAGTATTACTATAAATAATAGATATATTTTCTGTTTAATCATGTGCACATTTAGTTTATCCGACTCAGATTAAGGCTTTTAACCTCAATGCTTTCTTCGCCGGGAATAGTTAATGATTGTAAGCTGATTTTTTGGATGCCATTTGTCAAATGCATAGTACCCAGGTTTAGGCGGGCCCATTCTTTTTCGTAGACCTCTCCCCGTTCCACTCTGTCCGGACTTGGTTCAAAATCCGGATCAAACGGTTGCGTTATTACTTTTGAAACTTTCTGGGAGTCTGAATTCACCTGAACCAAAACATTTTCATCGCCATTTTGTAATGTGTAATCAAGCGAAACTTCAAACTCTCCACTTTTTACAACATCCATTTCCCACCAAATTTTACTTTCTGTGGAATTCCAATTTGTGAGCCAATCGTTGCTCCATCCAGATTTGCCAAAAAATTCAATTTCATCTGAAAAGTAGCTTTCAACAGCGGGCAGAGTAACATCAGGACTTTCATCATATCCAACCGGTATCGGGTTTCGACCTTTAAGATTCTGAGTCACTTCTTCAAACCAACTGCCATAGGCAGCACTCAAACTATCCACTATACCCGGCTCGCTTGTTGAAATATCCTTACGCTGAAACGGATCCATCTGCATGTCATACAATTCCCAATTATCACCATACCTAACCAATCGGTATCGGTTATTTCGAACTGAGGCTGGAAATTGCTCCAAAGAATCCCATCTGGACTGATGGGTATATAAAAATCGATCTGGCCATTTCGCATCCTGTTCAAAAATAAGGGGTGCAAAGCTTCGGCCATCAAGGTTCAATGAATCAGGAAGTTTGATCCCAGCCAAATCTGCTATCGAAGGGAGAAAGTCTATATGGGCGGTGAGTTCTTCTACAACCGTGCCAGATTCAATTTTTCCGGGCCATCGAATGAAAAGAGGCACCCTAACTCCACCTTCATCTACTTTGGCCTTCCAGCCTTTCATTTCGCCATTATATCGGTCACCTCCATTGGGTCCGTTATCGGTCATAAATATCACAATAGTGTTTTTGGTGAGATCCAGATCATCCAGCTTTTTTAAAATACGGCCGATATTATCATCAATATTTTCAACCATTCCATAAACAGAAGCGTTTTTATCACTTAACCCTTTGGCTTTGTACTTATCAAAATAACGATCCGGTACCTGAAACGGACTATGAGGAGCGTTGTAAGGTATATAAGTGAGAAAGGGAGTGTTTTTGTTTTGTTCTATGAAAGAAAGAGCGGAGTCCGTAAGCACATCCGTGATGTAGCCCTCGGTTTCCACCGGTTCTCCATTGTATTCAAGTTCAGAATCGAAATAGTTATTGAAATGACCTTTTTTAAAACCAAAAAAGGTATCGAAGCCCTGCCCTTTTGGATCCATAGGATAGTGAGAACCATTGTGCCATTTACCAAACATACTGGTCTCGTAGCCAGCTTTTTTAAAAACTTCTCCGAATGTCACTTCTTCAGAACGCATATTTTCCAGGCCATATGTAACCCATTGAGTGCCCGTACGAAGATGGTCCCGACCGGTCAACAGACTTGCTCGGGTTGGTGCACAAACAGGGCTTACGAAAAATCGCTCAAACCAAGCGCCGGATTTAGCCATTCCATCCAACACGGGAGTTTCAATATCAGGATTTCCATGACTGGCTATATCACCCCAACCCTGATCATCCGTAAGTATTATTACGACATTAGGCTGTTCCTTTTTTTCAGAATTCGAGCAGGCATTTAATGCAAGTAAACAACTGAATATCGAAATATTTAAAACGTGTTTAATATTCATCATTACTGATTGTCATTGTTTAGAAAAATACCCATCCGAGGATCATCTTGCTCTGAACCCCAAATTGGCCTCCACCATAAAACTGACGGTTTGGTATTCTCTGGTCGGTCGTGATCCATCCATCCAAAATTAAGTCGAATTGAGGTCCAATTCTTGCCCTGAACATCCTCAATAGATGACCTTGGAATTGAAAACTCAAGAATCTGAATACCTGATGTCGCATCTGATCTCATGGCTGCCTTAACCTGAACCTTATTGGTATTGAGTTGAATACTTGGGCTATCAGTGGTTTCTCCCTGAGCAACATCAATTTGGTAGTAGAAGCTATCGGGCACCGGTTCAAATCCAAATAAACGATTCGGATACTCAGTCTTTCGCTTTTCCTCTGCATGTGGATCTATCCGTACAAAAAACTTGTCTTGGAGATTAGTTACAGTATTCGAAATAATCTGTTTCTGATCGGTAGCTCTCATAGCCACATATAGATTTCTATCATCCATCTGGGTTGCAAAAGAAAAGGTGCCGTCCTCTATGCCTTTCCAATCCCAGTCTTCGTGCATATAAACGGGGTTGGAAATTGTAGTGAATAAAGCATCACTCCATTCATTTAAATCTGCATCAACCACAATACTTTCTTCTGGTGTTTTCAGAGAGTTGACTGCATCAAAAATAATGCGTTTTGTCGCCGGTAAAGATAGTTTTTCACCACTCTTCTGATTGTAAGTCGCTTTCATTGTGATCTCTACAGCATGTTCGTTTAATGCGTGAATGCTTGTAGTATGATCCCATTTTGCCTTTAAATTTAAGGTAGTGTCGCTGTTTGGAGAGACCATTATATTGACCCCCATCGGTTCAAATGAAACAAGGGAATCCGTAAAAGCCCCTTGGATTTGCATCGGATACTCGGATGGGTTGCTTATTATAATGGGAATCGTTGTGTTACTGGTGGCTTGTTCTGGCAAAATCACAGGTGTTGTTTGAAGCCATTCTCCCATTCTCAGGGCTTGCACCATTGATTTATTTTCTTTCGTCACGATCTCTTTATCGTAAATATGATCAAATTCGATATGTGCTACCTTCGGGCCTGATTCTTTCATGGTAACCCATGTAATTTGATCAAATTCACCAAATTGAACCCCTCTCATATAGCTGCCGCCACCTGTTGTTGCTAATATATAATGATCCATCCCGTTTCGCTTCTGATATTCATAATTGTGATGGTGGCCGGAGAATACAGTGTAATTTCTTCCTTTTAATTTCTCCTCAATTTTCTCATATCCAGCCTGATCTCCATACGACCACAGGGGACGATGCATAAATATCAGCGTCCATTGCACATCAGGATGGTCTTTCAAAGCTTGAATTACATAATCTGATTGCTTCTTACTTATTCCCCCATCTTTATTATCCAGTAGATCTTCGGTATTAAGGGCAATAAAGAGCACATTCTTATGAATGAAATAATAGTAATCGCGACCATGCTTTTCTCTCCATACTTTCGTCAATAACTGGTTGCTGGTATCATGATTTCCGGGAACGTAGAAAAATGGCATATCCAATTGATTCACCATATCATCGAATTCCTTCCACTCTCGATTCCATACTTCTGGCTTTTCCGTGTATCCATCGATAAGATCACCCACCGAAAGCACAAATTCGGGTTGCAACAAGTTGAGCTTATGCACTGCATCACGAAAAATACCGGGACGCATACCTCCATTCCGGTCGCTCACTATTGCAAATCTAAAGGTGGTAGTGGCGTCATTATATTCCTTGTCGGTGACAGGAATTTGATTGTCCTGTCCTCGTGCTGAGATGGATAGAAATAATAAAACCAGGACTAAATAAATATTATGAATTTTCATCTATTTAATTAAAACCATTTTCTTAGTGATAGAAAAAGTGGGCGTTTGAATGACATAATAATATATGCCACTTGATTTATCAGCTGCCTTCCAGCCCACCTGATGTTTACCAGCTGAAATTCGCTGATTGAGCAAAAGTGCTACCTTTTTGCCTACACTGTTGAAAATCAAAATTCGCACATGTTCTGCGTTTGGCAAAGTGAATGAGATAACGGTAGAAGGATTAAAAGGATTTGGGAAATTCTGTGCTATAATATTATAAGACGATTGTTCAACCTTATTGTTTTGCTTGATTGAGGTATAAATTCCGTCTTCCCAATCCGGCAAATCTTCCCGATTTATAACTAAAGGATGTGTAAATACTTCCGTTAATTCTGCTTGCGTAAGATCTCGCACAAAGTCACCGCTCCAAAGTGAAAACCACGACCACCACGTTCCATATTTCTCAATGACATCAGGTACCGGAAGTGTTCCCGACTCCGTTAAAGCCACCATTTTATGCCCGTTAAATGGTGTAAGAGTTTCGTCCCATTGCGAGCTGAAGGAAGAACCTTTTTCAGAATAAATATCATGGCCAATAATATCCACCCATTCATCACCGGGGTACCAATCTTTATCCCCGGTTGTGTACACCCAAATTAAATTATGGAGGTGATGGTAATCTCGAAGGCGAGTTACCATTAATTTCCAAAGCTTTTTATAGGCTTCCGGGCCCTGAGCCCCCCACCAAAACCATCCACCGGAGGCTTCATGCAAAGGTCGCCATAGAATAGGAATGTGGGCAGACTGATATTTCTTTAATTGTATGGCAATCGCGTCAATATCACGCAATAGAAGATGAAAATTGTCGGAGCCGGTATCGGCCAATGCATCGGCAAAATTAAATGTAGTTGCATGGGTATAAAAACCTCTCCACCATTCGTGGTCAGGGGTATTAATCAAATAGGTTGGGGCATTCCAGTGCCAGCTGGTACCAATAATACCCGTTTTTTCACCTTGTTTAGTCCAGCTAATGGCATCTTCAACCAAAGGGGCTGCATGGGCTCCAAATGCTACGCGTGAGGGTGAATAATCCATTAAATCAATATTGGCAATGGCGGGAGTAACTCCTGTTTGATTTAGTATATAATGAACGTCATCCAGAGTTTGCTGTGCAGAAAGCATTTTTTTGCCATAAACACTCCTAAGAAACGCAAAAAGATGTTGGGTTTCGGCAGTTGCAGCTGTATCAATGAGCTTGTCTTCGGGGGTACTGATGGGTTGAATTTTTGTTCTGGTCATCCGTAGATAATCCAGCTCATACCAACCCCAACCTTTTTCAAATACAAAGGTATTAATTCCTTTCTTAAGAGCAATCTTCCCAATTTTAATACTTGAGAAGGAATTAGTTTGGGGCAAACGCCCTTTTATCACTTCTCCATTTATCCTTAGCAGAAACTCTTTATCCCCGCTTGGCGAACGAAACCCGAGATATAATGCATATAGCTCACTTTTATCAAATGAGAGCTCAAAGGTAGCTTTGCTTTTATCGCTGGTAATGTCTGTCAGATACCCGGTTCCCGAGTAGCCGGAAACCGCCTTTGAAATATTTATTTGTTGCAATGTTGCATTTTCCAACTCATACCATACTTCTTGGCTAAAGCAGACTTCTGGCACGCCTAAAATAACCACAGCAATTAAAGCCCCTCTTCGTAAAGCATTGCCTAATACGTGTGATATTTGAGGCAGCTTGCGATTCATTACTGGGTATTTATCAATTTTTGATAGTGTGATTTAATTATTTGTAGCGTAGTGGAATCATCACTAAAAACAGAATTCAAACCTTGTGGTTCCTGTGCGGGATCGCCGGTAAAGGGATCGCCCGGTTGCCACCAAAAATCATCATGTTGAGCTACTCCGTAACCGCCCCAGCTCCAGAAATTAGAACCACCAAAGGCGTCATACTTTTCAACTTTGGAAAACACCATTTGGTAATACTTGTCCCGATACGTAACCGGACTGTGGCGCTCAAAAGATTCTCCATCACGTGGAAAACCAAATTCTTCCATTACAAGTGGCTTTTTTAAGGAATCGGCCACTTTAACGTGCTCCTCGATATAAGCAGAGGCATTGTCTAAAGCATCTTGAAACGTGCTTTCCATATTCTGAGGATCGATCCATCCCCAGTTTTTTGCCCACATATGAAACGTTAAATAATCCATATTTTTTGTTTGATGAGCACGAATAAAAATATTCATATCATCTAAACTGCCAATTTTCCCTTCGCTACCGGATGAAACTAAATGATTGGGGTCTAATGACTTAATAAATCCAGCTGTTTTATCTATCCAGTCAATATAAGCTTCAATCGCTTCTTCACTCATGTCGCCTCTTCCCGGGCGAGGCTCGTTAGCCAGCTGCCAAGACATTATGGCCGGATCTTGGGAATATGGCTTTCCCGTTATCGTATTTTTGCGCGTAACAATATGCTCTATATCTTTTTTAAACGCTTGCTCGGCTTCCCCTAATTGATAGAAACGAGCAACATTTGTCATGTAGGCTTCCCAATTACTTACCGCTGGATCCTCAATTTTATCGGTGCTAAAGCGATTAATATACGTGCTCATTCCTCCGGACCATTCCCAGTAATTATTCAGAAAGATGACAGCTTTCATGCCTCTTTTGTCCATTTCAGAAAGCAAATAATCGAGGCCAACCAACAAATTTTCGTTGTAGCTACCATCCTGATTAATCGTGGTAGGTTTTAAAGTATTATCGAAACTGGATTCCTGAGAAGCACCAAGCACCCTAAGATTTGTGATGCCAAGATCTGAAAATAAATCCAGCTCCTTACGAAGCCGTTCTCTATTGCCTGCTTCTCCCTTTTGGCCTAAATAAGCACCATACCAAAAGTTAGTGCCTACAAATTCATGTTTTTGCCCATTTAAGGTGAAATGAATTCCATCAACCTTTACGAAGGATGAGTCTGATGCCGTGTTCTGGGAGCATGCACTAAGCAGTATTAATGCTGCAAATGATGCTATTTTGATGAGTGAGTGAGTCATGATAAAATTATTTAATGAGAGATATCTTACGTGTTTGCACGCCGTTTTTTGTCTTTAAACGGAGAATGTAAATTCCGCTGGAAAGCTCCGATGCGTTAAAAGTGATGGTGTACCTGCCTGCATTCAACCGGCTGTTTACAAGCGTCTCAACCTGCTGGCCAAGCATGTTAAATACTTGTAGCGTAACCTGACTTTGTTCCGGCAGTTCATAATAAATATTGGTGGTTGGGTTGAACGGATTCGGGTAATTCTGTGCTAAATACACCTTCTTAGGTATTTCTGACCGTTCATCTATAGAGGTTCCGTTGTCCGTGAGACTTAGATCTACATAGTCTATATGAATGGCATTCCCAAGATTGCGAAGGCTAATCTCATACAAACTTTCTTTGCTGTCGAACGAATAATCAAGACTTGCCCAGCTACTTGAGCCTCCTTGAATTTGAAGCGTATCAAAAGGAGTACCATTTATGCTTAATTCTTGGTTATTGGTTCCTTCTTTAAGCCGGTATCGCAACGTGAGATCGAATTTGGTATCGGCCCCTAACCCGGTGTTTGGCCAGCTCACATTCCCGTCTTCTTTCATTACAATAAAGCCATCTCCGCTAATTCTAATGGGAAAATCTATGGCATCTACGCTGTCGTTTAATACTCCCCACTCTCCTTCAAATCGTTTTTTAGTTAGATCTGGAATCACGAATACCTTTCTTTTTGCTGATTGAACCTGATATCCGTCGGAGTCAATAGCTAAAGCATACACTTCATAATCACCGGCATTGCCAAGTGTAGTGGTTGCTTCAAAAGGGGATTGGGTGACGCTTGTCACTTCATCGCCATCAATCATAAACCGAACGGATTGGATGGTTCCGTCTTCATCAAATGCTTCTGCACTAATCTTTAGCGTTGATTGTGAACGCATTTCCAGCTCCGCCTGTGGGAGTGTTAATACAATGCTGGGTGGCTGTGTTGCTGATTTCAGCCCTCTAACTTCAAATTCCCATAAAGAAAAACCAAATTCAGTTCCTCGTTTCAGTCCAAACATGCGAACAAATCGGCCTTTTTGTGGCTCGGAAAAAGCAATGGAATCAACCCCTCCGTTTCCACTTCTTTCTTCATAAACGGTATTCCACACTTGGGCATCCATAGAGGTTTGAATATCATATTGGCTGCCATAAGCCACTTCCCAATTCAGCAAAACAGAATTGATATCGTACGCTTCCCCAAGATCTACATATATCCAATGATTATCCTCGTAAGGGCTCGACCATCGTGTAGTAGAATCCCCGTCGGTTGCATATTTTGGAAGGTGTTTTACCTGCTCATCTTCAGAACTGACAGCTGTTTTATTAAATGCACGGTTAATTTGATCTGCCGCCACAACCGTTACGGTAACGCTGGAGGTATCACCGATGGCCGTTGTATCACTTTTTGCAATCAGTTGATACGTGGTCGTTTGATTTGGTTTTACGATAAGGCTGTCCTTGGCCGATACCGCTGCCCCATTCAGAGTTATTGTATCTGAAAAATATACTTCCCATTGGAGAGTACTTGAATCGCCGGCTACAATTTCATCCGGAAAAGTAGAGAATTGGGTTATAGTAGGATATATCGCCGAAAGCGCAATATCATTCGGATGATTCAACCGCATATACAACATTTGATCTAACCCACGAAGCCAGCTATCTCCATAATCTCCACGATTTTGATACCAATCTACCCATTGCCAAACTAAAGCACCGGCATATCCATTATCATATAAAGTTTCGTATAAATCGGTACCCGAAATTCCAAATAAATCACCCTCCGGAACGCCAAATTCTCCAATCACAACGGGTTTATTTAATCCCCAACTATCTTTTGTATGGTGAAAGGGTGAAAGTTCGGTTCTTCCCCAATCGTAATAGTGAACCATGTAGAAATCGAGCGTGCCTAAACTATCTTTACCAGCACTAATCAATTCATTATCGGAATAATAATTTTTCGAATTTGAGTTACCGGTTAGCGCTAATGACTGAAAACTAACGGCTCCGTTTGAAACCAGTGCATCCGCATTAGTACGGTGAATAGCACCGGCTGTTTGGTTAATAAATCGTTGAATATCAGACATAGGAACATGCCGAGTATCGGGCCATCCAAATTCATCACTCATCCCTTCCGGCTCGTTAAATATTTCCCACGCTATTACTGCAGGATGATTTCCCACAGCCTGCACCATGGGTATTAACGCATTATTGATATAGGTTTGAGTAAGTGCTGAATCTTGAAGCATGGCTTCTGCTCGATCGGTGATGGTACTTCCTGAACTTGTCCGAAGCATATCAAAAGACCATAGACACAAAACCATGCCAATATTTTTGGCCTCAGCCGCATCTAATAAAGCGGTTAAATCACTTATAGTACCTGCTCCGGGGCCGGTTACATTATTTCCATTCCAAGCCGGGGTAACCGAGCCATTGGTATGCAACCATAACCTCATGGCGTTTCCACCGTGATTATTTACTTGGGTTAGCATGTTATCAAAATCATTAAACTTGGTTGCACCGGGGCCTACATCTCCCGAAAAGTTTATCCAAGCTACATTTCCTCCATTTAGCCAAATATCCCGATCGGCAAATGAAATGCGATCATCGGTTTGGCCAAATACCTTGTTGCCGGTTAATACGGTACAAAAAAGGGTAACTACTAAAAAAGACTTTATATACTTCATGGCTTACTGATTTGAAATAGGTTCGTGAAGATGAGACGGTGCTATGTCTTCTTTATCTGTTGGCCTTTTTGGTGAAGGGCCTAACAAAAACTCCGCTCTGAGGATGACTTCCAGCGCCATTCTTCCATTATGATACGGGCATTTCCAAGATCGTACTTTATCCAAGTGGTATGGCGTACCCAAGCGGTTTACCTTTTCATGCCATTCACCATGGGTGGTATCTATCATATATTTTTTAACAAATTCCCAGACTTTAGAAGCCGCAGTCATATATCTAAAATCGTGGGTAAGTTGATAAGCATTCATAAAACCAACAATGGCTTCGGCTTGTGGCCACCAATCTTTGTTATCGTCCTCGATTCCTGTAGGTGTCGCTTGGTTGAAAATTCCACCATTCGCATCCATGCCGGTTTCCATCACGTGATTTACAATATGGAGGCAGGTTTTAACTAACGGCTCACGATTTCTGCCATCTCCGAGTACTTCCACCGCCTCCAGCAACAGCCAAGTGGTTTCAATATTGTGGCCAAACGAAATTTCATCTGATCTTGGGGACCACTCTTCTCCTAAAAAAGTAATTAAAGAATTCTGTTCCTTATTGATGATATGCTGCTCAAAAATATCAATCAGTTTGGATAAGCTGTTTTTAAGCTCATCCGTTTTCCAATATCGGTATAAATTGGTATAGCCTTCCAGTAGGTGAAGATGAGTATTCATGCTTTTAGGCTCGTTGCGATCTTTATCACTTAGCCTAACATCATCCAATAACTTCCAATCACGACTGTAAGCTTCAAAATAGCCGCCATTATTTGTGTCTTTGCACTTTTCCTCAATCAAGCGAAAAAGATCTTTAGAAATATCCAGCACTTTATGATCTCCAAATGCGCCGTAGTATTCCGATAGAGCATAAATGCTGAAAGCCTCCGCATAAACATGTTTGCGATATTCAGTTGGCGTACCGTTGGCATCCACCATCCAGTAAACCCCACCATGCTTCTCATCCCAAAGCGTTTCCGTTAGGTACGTGTAGGCGCGGTCCGCAATTTCTTTGTATTTGGGTTGATTGAATTTCTTGTAAGCAGCAGAAAAAGCCCACAGAATTCGAGCGATGAGTATAGCCCCTTTTTCAGCATCTTTAACGGGGATATTGTCAAAGGTGATGCGCCCATAAAACCCTCCGTTAGTTTCATCAACGGTGTTCTCTATCCAGTAAGGCAAGATTCCGTGGATGAGCTCTTTCTCGAGTTCTGAACTAAATTGCACTAAAAAATCATGTTCACAATCATTCATTTTTTAAGGATCAGAGATTTTTATTTCGACGAATGAGAGCTAATCGCTGCTGAACGCTTGCCGCTGAACGTAGTTCATCTTGTGGGGTATTTTTGGCATAGTCTAACAATAAATCAATGGACGATTTTGCCACGTGAATACGCGTATCAGACGACGCATAATAAATATAGACGGTATCGTCTTCGTCTCGAATCCAGCCATTGCTGAATACAACATTAGAAACATCGCCTATGCGTTCATGACCATACGGAGCTATAAAATGACCGCCTGGTGCATATTTTATCTTCCAGGGATTATCTAATTCTGTCACAAATAAATACAGCACATACCGAAGGCCCGAAGCGGTATTTCTCACGCCGTGCGCCAGATGAATCCATCCTTCTTCCGTTTTTAGTGGGGCCGGACCTTGACCGTTTTTAACTTCTTTAATGGTATGATATAAGCGCCCATCAATAATGGTCTCATTGCTTACAACCGCGTTTTCCATCGATTCGGTTAAACCCCAAGCAATTCCGCCTCCTGAACCTGCATCAATAAATCCATCTTGTGGACGGGTGTACAATCCATATTTTCCATCTACAAATTCGGGATGAAGAACCACATTGCGCTGCTGATCGGAAGTAGTTTTTAAATCCGGAAGGCGCTCCCATGTTTTTAAATTTTTGGTGCGTGCAATACCTGCTTGGGCCGTGGCGCTGCTGGTATCGAAAGGAGCCGCGTTTTTATCCTTTCGCTCGGTGCAAAAAATTCCATAGATCCAGCCATCTTCGTGCTTTGTAAGCCTCATGTCATATACGTTGATATCCGGATCATCCGTCTCCGGCATAGCTACCGGCTCATCCCAAAAGGTAAACCCATCGGTCGGTGATTTGCTTTCAGCAACGGCGAAAAAAGACTTTCGATCTATCCCCTCTACCCGACACATAAGTACATAGGAATCTCCCATTTTTATAGCTCCGGGATTAAAAACCGCATTTATCCCCAACCGTTCTATTAGGTTTGGATTGGTTTCCGGGTTTAAATCATATCGCCACTCTAAAGGCACATGATGTCGGCTAACTACAGGATGTACATATTTTCTGTAGATACCGTTACTCATATTGTCAGGCTTATTAGGCCTAACTATTAACTCTTGATGGTTATTTTTGAGGCAATCAAGCCGTTCTTCAAATAATTCTGTTGTCTTTTTTGTAAAACTCATTGGGTTGATTAAAGGTCTCTTTATGCTTTTTCAGGCTTATTGTCTTTGGGAAGTTTGTCGTACCAGG
This sequence comes from Gracilimonas sp., assembly GCA_041689895.1. Classification (GTDB taxonomy): domain Bacteria; phylum Bacteroidota; class Rhodothermia; order Balneolales; family Balneolaceae; genus Gracilimonas. Next base: position 19,163 of record JBDNFJ010000054.1, read on the forward strand.
TTTTCTTTAGTATGATTGTAGTAACCACAGCAACTCCAATACTCACCGTCATAGGTACCATTTTCAGGAGCACCAGGTAAATAGGGAAAATCACCAGTGCTGTTTGCCAAATGATACCAATCACTACATTGAAAGCATCTTTTTTGAAATTGGTATTCTTTTTGAAATCCGGGTTTTCTGCTACTACTTTATCATGTATGGGTTTCCAAAAGCCCCACGGACGCACCTCTTTATAAAAATCTTTGAGTACTTCCTCTTCTACCGGTGGTGCCATATACGTACCAATGAGGCAAGCAATTACTGATATAAGCAGCATTAGCGGAAAAGTATATAGGTCTAAGACTCCCGGAAAGATAAATCGAAAAGTTAAAGCAGGAATTAACCCCCCTACCATTCCCCAGAAAAAACCATGTCCATTAAATCTCCACCAGTACCATTTAAGCATATTAGCTGCTACATAACTCCCAAATAGCCCCGACACAATCCACTGTAGCACATCGTTCACATCTTTGGCAAAAAAGCCAAACACAATACTGATAGCGACAATGACCAATCCTGAAACATAGTTCATGGTCGAAATCTTCTTATTGTCGGCATCGGGATTGATGTATTTGAGATATATATCATTCACCGTATAAGCTTGGGCCGCATTTAGCGTGCCTGCAAATGTGGACATAAAAGCCGCAAGTAAGCCGGCAAGGAGTAAACCGAGCAAACCTACGGGTGCAAATTGTACCATAGCTGCGGGTAAAACTTGCTCAAAGTCTATTCCTTTTCCTGGGACTATGAGGTATAATTGGTCATAAAATAAAAGACCGAGAACAGCAAATCCGGCAATCATGAAGTAACGAATTGGCATGAGAATCAATGATACTGACCCACTCATAAGCGCAGCTTCACGAACGGATTTTGTGGAAAGAATCTTCTGCATATCATAATTGGGTGCCGGGCCTGCCAGGCTAACCAGAACGCCTTTAAATACCATCATCATGAATAAAATGGTGAAAAGCCCAAACCCATCGTCTTTAATTTTTTGGGTTACTTCCGGTATAATGGCTGACCAATCCAAATCCAATTGCCAGCTAAAAAATGGGCTCATCCAGCCATCGGGAACTATAAGCGGGTTATCAGCTATCGCATTCATGGCTATAATTCCAATGATGATACCAGATACGGCCATGATCACAAATTGTACCAAATCGGCCCACACAATACTTCGCATGCCGCCTAACACCGAATAGAAAATGGCGAAAGCAGTAAATATAATTCCGTAGAAATGAGGGACATACGCATCGGGAATATCAAAAAACAAGTATTGGCTTACGAATTCCCAAGGGACAAAAATTTCAACGAATTTACCGAGGCCAATAAAACCATACGTTAGATAGCCCAAGCCCATGATCAGGGCAAATACTACCACAATGAGGTGGGATAGTTTAGCTCCCTTCTTATAGCCAAATCGGGTACTGATCCACTCTGCGCCTGTAGTTACATTAGAACGGCGTAACCAAATGGATAAGAAAATCATTAAGAAAATCTGGTTAAAAACAGGCCATAACCACGGCAACCAAATACTTTTCACCCCATACACAAATAGTATGGTGACCAACCAAACCGTACCAGAAATATCAAACATACCGGATGCATTTGACAAACCAAGCATGTACCAGGGCAATTCATTGCCTCCCAACATGTACGATTCTTTTGATTCTTGGGCCTTCTTTTTTAGTACAAGCCCAATGATAACGGTGATGAGCAAATATGCGAGAATGATAAAAATGTCGATTGGAGAAAGTCTCATCAGCTATATATAAAAAGTAATTACGTGATCTTTTTAAGTAGTATAGAAAAGCTCAAACAATTCGTCTAAAAATCAATTGGGCTTAACAGAATAGAATAAATCGAAAAAATGATAGTAAAAAAATATAGTTATGGAGTGATGCCCTTGCACCACTCCAGTAACTATTTGATTTCAAAAGTCAATGATCGGTTTCTTATTTGATCAAAGTCATTCTACGTTGATGCATCATTTCTCCGGCTTTCAAGCGGTAGAAATATACGCCTGAGGCAAGACTCTTAGCATCAAAAGTAACGATATGAGAACCTGCAAACTGTCGTCCATCAACCAATGTGGCTACTTTTTGGCCCAAGATATTAAATACCGTTAGCTGCACATTGGTAGCCTGAGGTATAGAATAATTAATTCTGGTAGATGGGTTAAACGGGTTTGGATAGTTTTGAGAAAGCTCAAAGCCATCTGGTAAGCTTGGAGGTTCGATAGAGGTAACTTCTGAGAGAACGAATAAATCAGCTCTGTCTAAAGCCAGTGAGCCAGATACATTGTTAACCTCTAATGTATTAGAACCGGCTGTCATGGTTACTCCACTTATGGTTACTTCGTTGAATACAGAATCTGCTCCAGAAAATACCTGATTGGTAACCAAAGAGCCATTTACATTCAAATCAGCGGTAGGATCTCCGCCACCAATAGCCATGTACACTAATTTAACCGTGTAATCGCCGGCATTATCAACCGAAACCGGTAAGGATAATCCACCGCCTGTTACATCTACGTAGGCATCTGCACTGGCACAAAGGTTTCCTCCACACTGGTAAGTTGCACCATCGGATAATGTAGCAGCACTTACTAATAGGGTAACCACTTCATTACCACTTTGGTCGAGCAGAGTAACAGACTCATACTGCACATAACCCCAGTTTTTCTTTAGGGCAATGGTGTTAGCACCGGCATTAAAAGCAACATCTTCGGCTACCGGCTCCGACCAAGACTTACCGTCCTGCCATTCGCCAAGTTTTACACCTATGGGTGAACCTTCATTCACTACTAAGTCTGTGGTTCTGTTATTGGTATCTGCATCTTTATCACCATCTTCAAATGAAGTACGTGCTTTAAGTACTACGTCGTAGTCACCGGCAGTATCCAGATCTACATTCCAAGTAATTTCACCACTTGCACTAACATTTGCAATTTGCTTGTCGTCGGGTACCACTACAGAAGCACTACCTGAAACGGTGCCTTCTTCAGCTTCTACAAAGCCTAAGAATTGTGATTCTAAACGACCACCTAACATGCCTTGGATAGCATCATATTGACTTTGTTTGCTGCCTTCCCAAGTTGCTTTTTCAGAAGGATACCAGTTTAAATCTCCTAAGTGGTAACCGCCAATAGCTGCGTTATTATAGGTTGAGCTAGAATACGTAAGGTCTTCTGGAAATGGCCACTGGATAGATTCCGCTGATGCATCTCTGCCCGGATCCCAGTAATGCAGACGAATGGGTGAATTCGCATTCCGAATATCCGTGATGAAATCCACACGTTCTTGATCATTATCCATAGATACGGTGAACCCTGGGTCTCCCTGGTCCATCATATTTCCTACTGCTTTCATGTTATCAAACTGAGCAAACATGTTCTCAATTTTACCACTTAAGAGAGGTTGCTTACGGATATTGAACGTGTCATTATCAGCTTCGAAATAATCGGTGAATGTGCTTGATAAGTGAAAAGCATTATTAGCAATTAGAATTCGACGTTCACCATCTAATCCATAATCGGATGGAATATTTTCAATCGTAAACATTCCAGCATACTGCTCATCAGTTGAGTTTAAACGAGCATCGCTAATTTCATCTTTCGACTCACCTTGCCAAAATCCATTCAGAATTAGGTTGTTGGTTACGTAAGCTTCTTTTACCCAAGGCATGATAATTAGCTGACGGCCATTATCAACAATGGTATTCTGGTTGAACATAAAGAAGTTTGCAGTAGCACCTTCGATTTGAGCAGTAAAACCACCCACATTTAAAAAGGTGTTATTTTCTACCCAAATAGTATCGGCATCAGACCAGTTAGAGAAAGCTCTACCGCCCCAAGGCTCATTTTCGGATACTAAATTTCTAAACCTACTATTGGTTATGTAGATATTAGCGTCTTTTGAATAAAAGCCTAACAAACCCCACTGAGCATATTCAAACGTTACGTTATCAAAGACGAAGGTACCACCGTCTGAGCGTACGTTAATGTCTTCATATTTGAGTTCGCCTAAGGTAGTTTTCCCATTCACAATCACGTTTTTGAGTGTAAAATCACCTCGTATGTTAAACATGTTACCTGGAGTATTACCATCTTCTCGGACTGTAACTTGCAGCATCGGTGGGTTTCCGGCCAGATCATTTGGATCGGCTTTCTCTCCAACTATATTTAATGGATAACCATCATTTTGGATAGTTTCGGTGATGTAGTAAAACCCACCTTTTTCGAGTTTATATACCCGGTTTTCCACACGTTCTCCAGTTGCGGTAGTATCACCGGCTATGGTTTCGTACAGCGAATTTGTAAGCACCTCTGTTTCATCGTTATTTAGCCAAGATACACTTAAGGTATCCTGAGCTTTTAACGAAAAAGGAAGCAGACTAATACTTAAAAAAAGCAGTATGGGCATGAATTTGTAAAATTGCTTCATAGCTTATTCCTATTTGTTTTATTGGTTGTTTGGGTTAATGAGTAAGTTTTTAATTAAAATTTGTATCTGACTCCCACATCCATCGTAAATCCATAGAATTGTTGGTTAGTTGGGTATTCGTAAACCGGTGACTGATAGGATCGGTCTCCTTCACTATTCAGATTGTTGAGGTTTGCATACACCTCAAAGTTCTCTGGTAATTTCTGCTTCACAGACACATCTACTCTAAAATAATCTCGTTTGTAGGTATCGTCCCAGGTGCTAAATGGAGAACCTCCGCGGCCCAAAACAGAACCCAACTGGTAGAAAAAGGATATACGAGTGGAGAATCCTTTATAGTCGTATCCCATCGTTAAATTCAAAATGTCATTGGGTTGATCCGGTAATGATTGGGATATCGTTGTATCTCGAAGTACGCTTTCTGAAAATGGTGGGCGTAAAGGGCGAGGTTCAATGGGTATTTTTTCTACACGAAAAGCCGGTACTTCGGTCTCTGATAATAAATGGGTATAGTTAACATTTAGCACTAATCCTTTGAAAACCGACGGCAGGTACCAGAAGTTAGTTTGCCAGTCCAGTTCAATACCTTTTATATAGGCCATGTTTGGATTATTGATCACTGAATAAATGTCTATAACTTTACTTCCGGCTTCTATAATTTCTAAATCAGGTAAAATATTTTGTCCCGGAATTTTCTTGAACGAGATGCCCCATACTAAATCTTCAATTTCTTTGTAAAAAGCCGAAACCGTAAAGAATCCTAATTTATTCTGGAACATGGAAACCGACACATCATAATTATGAGACCGAGAAGACTTTAAATCCTTATTTGGAGCAAAGGCATAGTTACTGATGGCATTATAATAGGTAATCGGTGCAAACTGTTTGAAATCAGGTCTCGAAAGAGTTTCGGTATAGGCTAATCGTATTTTTAACCAATCCGCCGGTGAATACTGGAGATGAACCATAGGTAATAGCATCTGGCCATTTCTCACGGTGGTGGTATCTGTGTAGGATATATCGCTAAGTGGTACTCCCGTAGCCGGCTCTAAGCCAGTAGAGAACTTAGCTGAATATTTAGTGTGTTCTTTTTCAAATCTAAAACCTGGCATAAAAGTAATGGAATTGCCAATTTTAAGTTCTGTCATGGCATAAAAAGCAGTGAATTCCTCCTTTCCGTTATAGTCATTACCCAAAGTAGCATCTCGAGGATAGCTCATAAAGTTTTGCTCTCGAGAAATTTTACTTATCTCCCTCATAATAGATGGGTTGATGGAATACCCCAGCGGATAGTCACCACTTAAAAAATTATCTCTTGTATAAGTGCCTTGAAATGCTGAAAGCGGAAGCCGGTTAATAGGATCAAGATTAAGCTCCGGAAAAGCGTTGGCAATAGCTTCTCTATAGCTTCGTCCGCCACCATAAAATGGGTCACTGCCTGTATCTAAGGTGTTTTGATTATTCGAACGATCTAAAGCACGTATCTTACCTCCTGTTTTAAAATATCCATTAATTTGAGATCCAATTTTGAAAGGAAACTTCAGGTTTAATTGAGCCGCCATCACATCCTCATTCGTTTTCCTCCACGTTTGGCTTAGCGACATGAGACCTGTATCGGAAAGATCATTCTTGAATAATCCGGGTAAATCTGCAGGCTTCAGCGTATCCTCTTCGGTAGATTGAAGCGCGGCTCCTTCTTCTCTGAATTCCCAGTAATAATCTTTCGGACTTTCGCTTTCTGAGGAGGTAAATGATACCGAGCCATCAATTTTCAGCCAATCATAATCCTGCTCTATATTTAAACCATTAGCCCAAACATAGGTCTCATTATATCCTTCATTTAACGTGTATTTATGGATTCTCCCTCCATAATCCAGCGTATTTCCTCGCGTAAAGCCGTTATTTGTTAGCTTATTGAATATGGTGTTAAATACGATTTTACCGCTGGGAATTTTATAATCTGCTATTAAACTCCCTCCTAATCGGCTTCGCTCCAAAGCATTCTCAGACAAATCTAAGGATGAAGGTATCGGAATTCGTTCATCATCTACCAGACGGTCACTGTAGGAGCCATTAAAAAAATCGGCACTCCGATCATATCTATCCGCATTAAAGTTCAAGATCAACCCAAATTGGTCGTTAATGAAGCGATCACCAATAGAAGCGGACACTTTATAGTTATCATATGTTTTCTGAAGCGCCGTATATCCGCCTTGAAGCTGTAAATCGGTAGAAAGTCCCGCGGATGCATTTCTAAGTTTCAGATCTACCGTGCCTCCTATAGCATCAGCATCTTGGTCAGGGGTTAGCGCTTTTTTCACTTCAATACCATCCAACATATTGCTCGAAACCAACGACAGATCCACGCTTCTGTTATTCGTATCAGTTGATGGCAATCTAACTCCGTTCACCGTTACCGTATTATATTTAGGAGAAAGACCACGAACTACAATCTTATTTGCTTCCCCCCCAGAACGTTGCAACGAAATTCCCGGCAAACGACCCAAAGATTCAGCCGCATTCACATCCGGCAGCTCCTCAATTCTATCCTTAGAAACTATGTTTGAAATAGTATTAGAAGCTCGTTGCTCGTTAATAGCACTGATTTGACCCTGTGCCTGTGCCGTAATATTAATCTCTTCACCCTCTACTCCAGCCCACGCCATCGAGAAATTAAGCGTTAAAGTTTCTCCAGCTTCAACTTCAACTTCTTTGGTAATCGTTTGATATCCCAAATAAGATATGCGAAGTGTTTTAGTTCCTGTTGGAACTGATTTAATTACGTAATTCCCATCGCGGTCAGCCGCTGCCCCTTTGCTTGAACCCGTCACCAACACATTGGCGCCAAATAAGGGCTCATCTGTTCCGGCTTCGGTGATTTTCCCTTGAATATTTCCTGTCCCCTGAGCATAAACGTGTGAGCTTAAAAGGAGAGAACATACTAAAGCAAATAAAGAGATAGTTAAATTCCGCATAGGTGTAGTTTTTGAAGTAGAATAATTTGTTGATTAAACCCTATTACTTGGCTTGGAAGCTTATTAAACCATCTTTTTAGAAGCGCTTCCAGTTTAGATATATTATAAAATCGATTGAAAGAAAAAGCATTATACATCCAGTTTTTAGCTTCTGCCCATAAGCGAGGGCAAAACTTAGATGTCCAAAATATGTTGCTTAACTGATGCATAATGACTGATTTTATACTTTTTTCATTCGATAAAGGATAAAAAATGCAATTTGCTGTACCAGCTGATTTATTAATCAATTCATTTGATTTAATCGCTTCCAAAGATTAATCAATTCATTTTATTTAACCAAATTAATTTTCAGAAATATCGGAATCCTTATCACCTACTTCTACAAATAGCTGAAAGGAGCTCTGTTAGCGTAGTAGATTTGGTAGTAAAATTTCAATTCGGTAATCATAGGTGTTAGGTGTGAAGTGTAATTAGATAGCTGCTGGAATGAATAAGCAGAACCCGGCTTCGCAGAGATATTCTTTTGTTAGGGAGATAGCCCAATAATTTGAAAGTATGAGGATGCCTTCTCTTCTTTTTCTTATTACAAGACAGAAGAAAATAAACCCAATATGTCATTCACTGAAATAAAAGCATGTAAAGATATGTTTGAAGTTCAGCAAATTTTGGCAGATGTTAGATTGATTATTTCATATTTTTTTATTTTAAATGATTACACTTATACTCTCGGTCAAATCGGCATGTACTACTTTTTATTTTGGTTGATGCTAAGATTGAGGAATCAGAAATCTTATTTGGAGTAAAATGTTAACGGGAACCAACCTAACATATACAAAAGCTTTTAATCACCGTATTGTATTTGAAACCATTAGACTTAATGGCCCCATATCGAGAGCAGATATTGCGAGAGCAACAAACTTAACGGCTCAAACCGTATCCAATATAGTAGGCCGATTACTAAAGCGAAATTTGATTATGGAAGGTAAGCGATTACAAAAAAAACGTGGCGCTCCCTCCGTTACTTTAGACATTAATCCCAAGGGAGCTTATTCCATTGGGTTAGATTTTAACCGAGATCACCTTACCGGTATTTTGGTTGATTTGGCAGGGAATTTAATTGAAAAGAAATATTTTAAAGTAGATGATCCCACCCCTGAAACTTCCTTAGATTTAATGGCCTCTACGGTACATCAGCTCTATAGCGGCGAATATAAGGATTGCGTATTAAGTGGAATTGGAGTTGGTTTTCCCGGCCCCATTCAAGTGAATAGAGATAATACAGTATCAAATGTGGTGAACCCCAAAGCATTTACACATTGGAAGAATGTGCCCGTGGTAAAACTTTTAAGCCAACATATTGATGCTCCCATCTTCATGGAAAATAACGCTTCAGCAGCCGCTTTGGGAGAGCGTTGGTATGGAGTGGGTAGAAATATTTCATCTTTTCTTTATTCCTTTTTTGGCGTTGGCCTGGGTGGCGGAATTATATTAAACGGCCAGCTTTACGAAGGTGCCAATGATAATGCCGGAGAGCTTGGCTACTTTCCACTTGAGCAAGGAAAAAGCCCTTTGCATAATGCCGATTCTAATGATGCTCATATTGGAGAACATTTTGATTTAACCCGGCTGTATCATTGGTTGGGAAAAAGTGGGATTAAAGCTTCCTCGCCAGCTGATTTAAAGGGATTATATCTCGCAAAGAATGACCAGTTCATGGATTGGGTAGAGATAGCAAAAGATATTTTGGCTCCTGCCTTTCAGGCGGCTGAAAACCTATTAGATCCAGAAGTAATAATACTTGGCGGAAGGCTTCCGGAAGAAATTTTAACAAATTTTCAACAAGGGCTTACCGAACGCCTTGATGCTATGAGGATTGAGGAAAAAACATCCGGCCCAAGGTTCATTACCGCCACGGCTGGTGAAGATGCCGCCGCCTTGGGCGCTGCTACCCTTCCTATGTTTGATTTATACGCGGCTCAACCCAACGTGCTCATAAAAAAGAACGGGAAGAAATGATGGAGCTCTTTTTTATAAATTATATAAACTTAGTTCCATCCTTAGCCTGCTTTTGGTAGTAAGGAATAAAGAATTACCTGAATAATGTATCCAGATTTCTAATCAGCTAAAGGTTCTGCTTTGGATATAACCACACCAATAAGTACTCTTTTTAAAGTCGTTTTACTCGGATATTCAGGCTTTTCGGAAAAGAATTATATTATTCCGTGATCCAATTTATTGGCCGCTATACTTCACTTTTTTACTAACCGGGATACTATTGTCGCGTAATTTCACCCCTTCCGTGTTATGAAACCAAAGTGGAATTTCGTCACCGGTTTTATGGAGCTGTAGTTTTTCGATGGTTATTCCTTGTACATCATCGGTGGTAATAGCCGGATGATAATCAGGGTGTTGAAGCTCTATGGCTACATTTCTCAGGGTGATATTTTCGGCATGACGGATAAAAAAGCCATAAGCGGGCAATTCTCCAAACATAGAAAATTCGGGATATGAGCCGGGTAATTCAGGTACTTGCTGGAGCGAATCTAATGGAACATATGCAAATTCTTTTCGTCCTCCACCCGCAAAAACAAGGTTGATGTTCTCAAGCGTTACGTTTTGAATGCGGTGCCCTGGCAGGCCCACAATTGAGGATGGAATGAGATTGGTTACATTGGTTACTAAAGGCCCTGCAAACGAATAACCCTCGTCAGGTGGGAATAGCGGAACCTGAACATCCATATCGCTGATAGTAATATTTTTGATTTCGCCCGGCTCACGATTGGTGCGATCTCCTAACCGAATGAAAATGGCGTTTCCGGTATTCATTGCCCTTATATGGGAAATCCGGATATTATCAATCAGTCCCCCATCTACCGATTCAATAGCAACAGCCGAACGGAAGGTGTCGTACACTTCAATATGCTCAATCACAATGTTGCGATAGGTTCCATAGGATGAAGTCCCAAATTTTACAGCATTGGCGCTAGATCGCACCGTATTGTAGCCAACGTACACGTTTTCGGTAATGCCGTACGCATCCCCAACGCCATTTACATCTCCCGATTTAAAACAAATTCCATCGTCGGCTGTATTGATGAAGTTATTAGTAACCCGCATGTTTTTTGAGTTTGTAATCTGAATGCCATCATTATTCCAGTAATGAGTGCTCTCTATTGTTATTCCATCAACCAAAACATCTTCAGAATCCACGTAATTAGAAACCCAGTTTGCGGCATTTCTCAAGGTTATTCCCGTCACCTTAATATGCCGACTATCGTTAACATACAGAAGTAACGGCCGGTTTATTTCAAAAGGGCGGGCGGAATAGAAAGGGTCATCGATTTCCCGATCTGCGATTCCTTTTCTAACTTCTCGGGCTACTAATTGCCCACGGCCATTTATTTCTCCCAGTCCCGATAGGGAAACGTTATGTTGATTATTCACAAAAATAAGTGCCAAATACGGCCCAGAACGCTGATAATCATCCAAATTTGTACTGGCTAATAAGATAGCACCCTTCATTAGTCGAAGATCGACGTTTGATTTGATAAAGATGGTCCCTGTTAAATACGTTCCCCGTGGCACCTTAACAATGCCTCCTCCCTGTGCAGAAACAGAGTCAATCGCATGTTGAATAATTTGTGTGGATGCTACTTTTGCTTGTGGGTCAGCCCCCATCTCATGGATATCGACCACTACATCCGAAGAAAAAGCCAATGATGTACTGAACACATATAAAATTGAAACCAGTATAATTCTTAAGATCATGTCTATATTTCGAACCTTTTTATTAAATTGAATTGATAATATAGGCTACTGTATCTAAAACTGGAAATTATTCTATACTAAATCGCTATTACACTATAAATCCGGTGGCTCAAATAAAACTGATTTGTTTGATCTCACCAGAATGAAGAGGCTATCTTTAAAATTTTTTATAGAGTTACACAAAACAACGAATTCATTGCCAATAATCTAAAATAACAACAGGTTAAAAATCTTTTTTGGCAGCTATATATACCATGTGCCAGCGCACTTTCACATTGTTTTCGGTTTTCTTATCCCATTGATTGGTTAAAAGCCGAAATTGTTTGGGAGTTAAGGATTTTTCCTGGATGTTGGTGCTTGCCCCAATAGCTTTCAAATTTCCAAAGAAATCAATAGAATGCTCAAATGTTTCGGTTAAATCATTTTCGTAATAATCTATTTGAAGCGGCCCCATGGATAATTTAACCACCACTTCTTCTACATCCGGCAAAGCATTTGCAGTATAGGGCAATCCAAGCTCCAGGCATTTTTCATACCACTGCTCAAAAGAATGATTTCCAGGGAATGAACACAAGAGAAGTCCGCCCTCCAAGATAGATTCGGATAGTTTTTCGAGCACTAAAGCGGTGTCTTTAAACCAGTGAGGGGTGAAATTACTGATAACCATCCCATATTTTTGTTCATCCGCTTTGTACGTATTGGCATCTAATATTTCAAAATGAATGCGTTCCGAGAGCAAGCCTTTCTCCTCCAGCCGATTTCTACAAAAAGACAGCATTTCTTCTGAAGCATCTGTTATTATCATTTCCTTTCGTGGTAAATTCTCGATCAACAGCTCCGTTAAAAACCCGGTTCCACAACCTACTTCCAAGATGGGAGCATTAGGCAAAATTTCTTTCCATGGCACCAGAGAAGACATGAGTCCTTCAGCAACCTTTCGTTGTATTTGGGCTTTTTGATGATAAGTTTTAGCGGCTTTACCAAAGGTTTCCGCAACGGTTTGGGTAATGTTTTTATCTGTAGTTTCCATGCCTCAAAAATAGGAATCATTACCTATATAAACGACTCAAATTCTCTTGTATCTACAACCAAATTGGTAGGCCATTGGCTTGTACAAAATAATCTTCCCTTATTTTAATATGATCTTTGTAATCAGTTAAGCTCAAGCTAATTACGGGAAATTATATCTCATATTAATTTGCGAATGATCTCAGGATACAAGTCGATTTATTTGCGTATTCATTTGGCATTAAGATGCGGGCTCCTGAGTTTTTTCAGTCCAAGTTGAATCGGATTGAAAGGTTCTACCCATGGCCCTAAACTGGCGCACAAAAGGAAGTTTCTTTCTCACACTGGGGGCAAATTGATTGTAATCAACCATAAATAAACGATCGGTATCGGGATCATAATACGTGAAATTCACAAAAGGCCCGCCCATCAGCCCATTTACCATATGCCAGGTTCCACGTGTTTCATAAGCAATAAGTCGCCCTTTCTGGAAAGATTCGGTGATAACTGGACGAACTTCAGGGCGCTTTGTATAGGTTTGAACATACATGGAATCGCGAGCTCCTTTAATGTATATTTTTGATAGCGAATCGCGAGTGGCAAGAATCCATTCGTCATCCAAAAATGAGATATTTTTAACATTATCCTTCCACCAAATCCACATCCAACGATCATTTCTAGGCAGTGGACGGCGATAGGTAATGAAATTCAACGTATCAACGTGTTTATCATAATCATGCTGAAAGCGAACTTTGAAACCATGTTTTTTCCAAAGGGAGTCGGATAAATTTGTTCGCTCTTTCTTCTCGTACACAAAATAGGTCCATCGCTTGAGCTCTTTTTTAAGCATGTTGCTGAGCAGCGACTGCTCTGTACTGCGGATTTTTTGAGCCAGCAATGAATCGGTTGTCGAACTCAATATCAATACATATTGATCTCGGTACCATTGGTCTTCAACGGGAAATGCGAAGCTTTCTCCCGCCTTTACTCTTTCCTCTACAGAGTCATCCAGAAAACCTCTGATTTGTCGCCCCACGTTGGATTCTTCATCAATAGGCGCTGCAAAAATAAGATTCTTTTGTCTTTTTAGGCGTTCCAGATGATCTTGAGACTGGATTTGGGCGAATCGTAAATCATAATTCGGCTCCCCACCTGGTACTGTTAATACCCATTTGCCAAATACATCTTTGATAGCTTGTGCCGTTTCGCTATCCCACTTCGTAGAATCCATCACCACAATTACCTCCCGGGTATTTCCATCGGAAAGTTGACGGAAATCGCCCTCGCAGGAGGCAAATAGTAAAACAATAACTGAAATTAAAAGAGAGCCCGAAATAAATCGCATAATAAAAAGTTTAGTTTCCAAATTTTAATGAATGAACAAAGGAGAAAAGTTCGTCTTTCCATCTTTCGTTCGGGTAATGTTTTTTGATGGTATCAATTAAAGCACTTCCAACTATAAAACCATCGGCATTTGATGCGATACGGATTGCATCTTCATGGTTTTTAATGCCAAAGCCTACCATCACCGGATTTTTGGTAACATTAGCCCGTACACGCTTAATAAATTGATTTACCGAATTCGAAACTTCTTTCCCATCTCTGGCCCCGGTTACGCCCGTTACCGATACGCAATATACAAATCCTTCCGAGCTTTCATCGGCTTGTTTCATACGCTCGTTAGCCGTATTTGGCGCTACTAAGTGAATCATAGAAAGTGAATGGTCTTCGGCATGTTTTCTAATCATGCCGTCTTCTTCAAGTGGAATATCGGGTATAATAAGTCCATCTACCCCGACTTCTTTTGCTTTAGCACAGAATTTTTCAACCCCATAATGAAGCACCGGGTTCATGTAACCCATCAAAATAAGGGGGATTTGGGAATGTTTGCGCACTTTCGAAACCATCACAAATATTTTATTCACGGTAATCCCATTTTCAATGGCCACATCACTGGAATATTGAATGGTTGGCCCGTCCGCCAGTGGATCGCTAAAGGGCATCCCAATTTCAATCATATCTGCTCCGTTTTTTTCGAAACCTAAAATCAACTCTGCGGTGGAATCAAGATTGGGGAAGCCGGCGGTAATGAAAAGACTCATCAGCTTTTCATGGGATGTATTGTTCTTAAAAACACCTTCAATTCTATTCATTTATTCTGCTCCACATAAATCTACAAATATTAGACTAATCAACATTTTACGCTCTCTTCTTTTCACGAATATAATTTGAAATAGTGCCCATGTCTTTGTCTCCTCTTCCCGATAGATTTACGATCACTATGTCATCATTGTTTGTTTTGGGCATCAGTTTTTCCAGCCATGCAAATGCATGAGCCGTTTCGAGAGCGGGAATGATACCTTCTTTCTTAGATATCAGCTCTACCGCCTCCATCGCTTCCGCATCGGTTACGGCGTGATAGGAAACTCTCCCGAGGTCTTTTAAATGTGCATGTTCGGGCCCAACTCCTGGATAATCGAGTCCCGCGCTGATAGAATGTGCAAGCTCAATTTGGCCTTCTTCATTTTGAAGTAAATAGCTGAGTGAGCCATGTAAAATCCCGGGAGTTCCTTTAGCCATGGTAGCGGCTGTTTTTCCGGAATCAACCCCTAAACCGGCCGCTTCAATGCCAATGATTTTTACAGACTCATCCTCAATAAATGGATAGAAGAAACCGATAGCATTAGAGCCTCCCCCAACGCATGCTAACAAATAATCCGGGTTACGATCTTCAAAATCATGAATTTGTAGCTTGGCTTCCCGCCCAATCACTTCATGGAAATAACGAACCATCATGGGATACGGATGCGGACCAACCACCGAACCGATGATATAAAACGTGGTATCTACGTTGGTCACCCAGTCGCGAATAGCTTCATTGGTTGCATCTTTCAACGTTTTGGAACCGCTGCTTACACCGCGAACTTCCGCTCCCAAAAGAGTCATTCGATCTACATTTAGCTTTTGTCGCTCCATGTCTTCATCGCCCATATATACCACGCAATCCAAGCCAAATTTTGCACATGCGGTGGCGGTGGCGACGCCGTGCTGACCTGCGCCTGTTTCTGCAATAATGCGTTTTTTACCCATTCTTCGAGCGAGCAAAACCTGCCCGATGGCATTGTTAATTTTGTGAGCTCCAGTATGGCATAAATCCTCTCTTTTAAGATAAATCTTGGCCTTGCCGTAGTATTCTGTCAAACGGTTTGCGTACGTCAGTTTGGTTGGGCGGCCAACGTATTCATCTAATAACGACTTAAATTCAGCCTGAAATTCCGGATCGTTTTTCGCTTTATTAAATTCTCCTTCTAATTCTTGAATAGCCGGTATTAGAATTTCGGGCACAAATTTTCCACCATAGTTTCCATAATATCCTCTTGCGTCGGGAAATGTGTAGATATTCTTTTTTACTTTTGTAGTCATAATTCAATTTTCTTGGAATATATATGGCGCATTCAGTCCGAGGTTTTGCTCAGGTTTAAAATGGCATGCACATCCTATCTATTTTCTATTCCTTAGTTTCTGATGTTCTCATTCGGTCCATGAAAGCTTCTATTTTTTCAAAATCTTTGAG
>JBDNFJ010000055.1:0-3336 GCA_041689895.1 Gracilimonas sp.
AGCTGCGCCACGAGTTGCCCTACGAAACCGACGGTGTGGTCATTAAAGTGAATGAAAGCCGATATCGGGAGGAATTGGGCACTACATCAAAATTTCCGCGCTGGGCGATTGCTTTTAAATTTGAAGCCGAGCAAGCTACTACCACCATTAATAATATTACACTTCAAGTAGGCAGACTCGGAACCATCACGCCCGTTGCCGAGCTGGAGGCCGTAGAATTAGCCGGAACTACGGTGAAACGTGCTTCTCTTCACAATGAAGATGAAATTCAGCGAAAAGACATTCGCATTGGTGATACGGTGATAGTTGAGAAAGCGGGGGAAATTATTCCACAAGTAATTAGCGTAGTGAATCCGGAGAGGGAAGGACGAAGTGAACCTTTTAAATTTCCCAAAACCTGTCCTGCTTGTGATTCTGAGCTTATTAAATATGAAGATGAAGTGGCTTGGCGATGCGTAAATCCTACCTGCCCGCCACAAGTGCGTATTCGTATTGAACATTTTGCCTCTCGCGATGCAATGGATATTGAAGGGCTGGGAGAGTCGGTGGTAGATCAGCTAGTTTCGGAAGGTCTAATTACCACTTATGCCGATTTATATGATATAGAAAAAGAGCAAATCATTCAGCTGGAGCGCATGGCAGCAAAAAGTGCACAAAACCTAATTGAGGCCATCGAGAAAAGTAAAACACAGCCATTTGAACGCGTGATTTATGCCCTCGGTATCCGCTTTGTGGGCAAGACCGTTGCCAAAGATTTAGCCAACGCTTCTAAAACAATGGAGAAGCTGCAATCTCTCACCGAAGAAGAGCTCATACAAGAGGATTCCATTGGGCCAAGAATTGCTGAATCGGTTGTTGCATTTTTTAGTAATGAAAAGAATAAGGCTATTGTTGCCCACCTCGGGGAAAAAGGCCTTCAGTTTAAGCAGGAAGAAAAGAAATTAGCTTCTCACCTGTTTGAAGGCAAGAAATTCGTCCTCACCGGCTCCCTTCCCACCTACACAAGGAACGAGGCAAAAGCACTCATCGAAAAACATGGTGGAAAAACAGCCTCTTCGGTAAGCAAAAACACCGACTATGTGTTAGCAGGCGAATCCGCCGGAAGCAAGCTGGATAAAGCTCATAATTTAGGCATCCCAGTGCTGGTCGAACAAGAATTTCGAGATATGATTGGGGAGTGAGGGGAGATAAATGATTAGGTGATCGGGTGATTTAACGGTACCAATCAAGCATCCTAAATCTTTCCATCTATGATTCTAACTTATATTACTATTCCGTTTTTAGTAAATAGCGTTTACCAATAAAGTCAACTAAACCACCCTAGGCTGGGACCAATAAAAAAAGAGTTAAGAGTTAATATGTATCGTATTCATCGTTTTTTCATCCTCACGCTATTTGCATTGTCTATGTTTTCAGCATGCAGCCTATTAGGGGGCAAAGACCATAAAACCTCTATTCCCGGTAAAATTGTTTTTTCCATGCCAGATGATTCTGAAAGCGAGAACTATCAGATTTATGTAATGAATGCCGATGGCTCGGATATAACCCAACTCACTTCCTTTGAAAATAATGAAGCCTTTGAGCCTTCCTGGAGCTCTGATGGAGATCAAATTGTATTTACCTCCACACTACGAAGTACTTCACTGGGTTTAGCTATTCATATTATGGATGCGGATGGGGAAAATATTCGCCCAATGAAATTATGGCCGGATTCTATGCATGCTTATGCGGGGTCAAGCCCTACATAGAGTCCGGACGGAAGTAAAATTGCCTTTGACTGGTGTGTTGACTGTGAAATGTTCGGCAGAGACTCTGAAATATTTATCTATGATGTAGAAACGGATTCTGTAATCCAAGTTACAGATCATCCGGCGGGTGATACACACCCAGCCTGGAATTCGGATGGTTCAAAAATAGCTTTTAGGTCACAGCGAGACTATTACAATGCAGATACTTTAAGATACAGGAGTGATTTATATAGTTTAAATGCTGATGGAACAAATCTTCAGAGGCTTACAAAAACGGGTAATGCGACGATACCACGATGGCATCCTGAAAATTCATTCATTGCTTATGAATGGAATATTCGAGGGAATAAAGCTTTTCTAATTAATTTAGACTCAAAGGAAATATTTGAAGTGGAATCTGATTTAGAGTATGAAGCATCACCACAATGGAGTATAAGTGGAACTCATTTAATGTTATTTGGTCGACAAAATGAAGGCTCACCTACCGAAATACAACTTTTTAACTTTGAAAACAATCAACTCCTTTTTGCAGAAAGGATAAACAAGAATCCCTTTTTGAAAAAAGGAAGAAATTTCAACTGGCATTACATTGCAAACAATTAACCAAAGAGTCTTATAAAACCATAAGAAAAGCCCCGACGGGCTACCACTGAGTTTGATCTACCACGATCAATAAACCACAGGAAGTATTGATACCCGACAGGGTTTAATTGCTTTATTCTGGTTCCACCGCTCGGTTACGAGGCTAAACAAATTTATTTCGTAACATTTGGCCCGTCTGTGTATCTATTAGTTAGTACTAAATCCAAAGAAATAGTTAAACGATAATGAACATTCGAACTCTAATTCTTCTATGTGCGGTTACGCTTCTTACCGGTTGCAACCTTTTTAATAACGACCAAGAAAAGCCATCCGGGGAATTAATGCCATTAGCAGTAGGTAATTACTGGATATATGAAACCACATACTTGGATGTATTAAAGGACACCATTCAGTATGAGGTAACAGGGGAGGTTCCGGTTCCTGTGGGAGATACAAGTTACACGGCGTATGCGGCTAATTTTGTACCTTTTCCACCAGATTTGGAACCGTATTATTGGTTGCGAAGAAATGGAAAGCAGGGATTATATACCATGGGCGGCATTTCCAACGCAGATACCCTTTTTATGAATGAAGTAGAATATAAGTTGCCCAGTGAAATTGGGGAAACTATTCAAACTCCACAGCTTGCATTCTCTCAAGAACGCTTAGAGTTTTATATTTCTGATACCCTTAGCATTACACTAATAGATGATAATCGGGAAGTTATTACGCCTGCCGGGAAATTTGAGTGTTATGTGTATAAATTTAAAATAGATTTTTATGAAGAGGGGGTAGTATTTACCACTTAGGACTATTTTATGTACTACAACCCCGGGATTGGGTTGGTTGCGCAAATTGCGACAATAGTAAATAATCCTCGGGGCAAGCCCACGAGGCATTATTCTTTACTTGAACATCTTTAATTGATAATTACTACAAACCTGTCTTTTACCAAACTTACTACTCGGTATTCTAAAACAGACAAACTACAATATATACTGGCTAC
>JBDNFJ010000056.1:0-3362 GCA_041689895.1 Gracilimonas sp.
AACCGATCGGCTAACCGATTTATTAAGTACCCACTTTCTGTAAGTGCTTGGCTCGCAAACTTTCCGAAAAAATCGGTAACTCCCTCAAATTCTTTGATAAAGCCATCGCGATCATTTTGTTCTACCAGTTCTACCAGCTTTTTGTGATGCTCAAAGAACTTCACCAATAAATCGCGCCGTTCTTTATTAGCAAACACGATATCGGCATACAACTCGGCATCTTGGGCAAAAATCCGTCCGGTCATCATCAGCTCCGCACGATAAATGGGAGAAGAGTAATCCAGCATATCGGTGGGGTTCAAGTCAAAATGCTTCATAAAAGAGCCGTGTAATAAAGCCACAAAATGTCGAAGTCCCTGCACCAAGTGCATCACGTGATCATGTTTCTCGGGATCCGCTTTTATAACCCGCATGCCCCACAGCTCGCATTGTTCAATAAACCATTGGGCATTTTCGCCGTCCCGCGCCTCACAAAATACCATCAGCTGTTTAGATAAATTCTGCACATCCGGACCGTGCATGGGATGAAGTCCAACCACCGGACCCTCGTGCGCCTCCAGCATAGCTTCCATCGAATCCACTTTATTGCTGGTGAAATCCGCAAGAATAGTATCAGTCTTTAAGCGACCTTTCAATCGCGCGATTACGCTTTCCGTTACGTTAATGGGAACCGTTACAATCACGAGATCTAATTTAGGCACCCACTCTTCCAGCTCATACCAGTTTCCTTTATCAATAGAATAGGTTATGTGACCCGTTTGATCGGCCATACGTTTGTAGAGTTTCCCCATTCCACCATCCCCGCCAATAAATAAAATATGCTTGGGTTTTTCGGTAGCAATAGGGAAGGTCTCCTGAGATTGAGTGGCGCGGGAAGCCGTCATAATCATCCGTAGAAAATCCTCTGCCCAGAAGGGATCAATTCCTTTAGTTTCGGCAAGCTGTCTAAACGCTTTAGATTTTTCCTCCTCACGCTCTGGCACAAACACCGGAAGCTGATTTTTCACCTTTCTCTTGATTACATCCCGAACAATATCGCCACGCTCTGCAAGCAGGTCCAGAATATGTTCGTCAATTTCATCGATTCGTTTACGCGGAGATTCTAATTCTTTATGATTGTGGGACATTTTCTTTTTTAACTTTGATGAGGCGTAAAGTTACATCACACGCCTAAGCTTTAAAAGAGAATTTACAGCTGTATTGGATCATTTAAACACCAAGACTATTCCACTTTATGGAATATTACGCGCGAACAAAACTAAGAAAAACTCACCACATTCTTGTTTATAGTAATCCTCTTTTATGCTTGAAGGAGATCAAGCTATCTTCGGTAATCCTTGCTTTTATGTACCCTCCCGTACTACCCTGGTCAAGGTAGGTATCGATTAGAAGGGTGTCTTTTTTATTAATAATCAGCCGTATGTTTGAATCCCATTCAGGCTTAATTCTTACCGTTCTTTCCTCCCCGGGCGCTACATTATCTAATGTATAGCTATTTCCGGATACTAATATTTCTATCGTGTTCATATCCTTATTGCCTTCATTTAGAATTATTACCCTTGGATTACCTGCGTAAAATCGTAGTGCGAAAAATATCCCAATTAGCAGGATAACAACACCTAAGGTTATAAGTGCTTTCTTAATCATTTAACAATCTCCAAGAGAAAAACAAAGTTCTCCATTATTTCTTGCATTTAATACTCCTTGTTCAACGAATGGCCATTGCTCCAAGTTTCTTCCAGCGGGCCCACCAATACTTCTACCAACAGCATTATTAAATTGGCCCATCATCTATCGGCGGTGTGGACGAGTAACAATTATTTGAATCTACGAACCGACGGGTAAGTGGCTGCCAGAAATGGCGGGGCACCTTTTCACGCAAGGCCGGAGCTTCCTGGATTGTGTTTCGAAGATGGACCTTTGGCACGAGTGTAAACATAACTTTAATTACTTGTACATTTTCCCTGTTTCTTTCTCCCCAATAGGTTTATAGGGATAATCCCATCTGGGATGGGTAAGGTACTCTCTCCACTTCCATACTTTAAGGGGATTTAGCCTGAAGGTTCGGTATATGGTGGTATCCTGTGTGCTGGGATTCTCTGACTGAAAGTCATTAAAACTCCGCTGCATCACGTCAAGTCCTCTTTTGCCACTTATTTCGGTAAACTCAAACTGCCGATCTTCTGTAGCATAATAATAGTGTTCAAGTATTCCTCCTATCCCTAAATACACAGGCACAACAGGAGATATATTCAGAATCCCAATGAACAGTAGGATAAACCCAATTAGACCTTTCCATTTCTTGTTCTTAATCAGTGTGGCAATCGCCCAAAGCACAAATACCCAGCACACTAACATTAACATTATATAAAACATCGCTTCTCTTTTAATTACAAGTTCCAGTGTTGTCAGCCGGGTTTCCCGTTGTTCGGGAGGCCCCCAATTCAACCAAATCTTCTCCAAAATCACCTGGATTCGGCCCTCCACCTCCCGGCCATCTTCCCTCCGTTATTGGCACATTCACTCCTATCGCATTTGCTATGCCAATAACAATGTGTACAATTATTATTATTCAAATGATAAATCCCAGATGCATTGCTCACAATATTTAAGACTGAACTTAATTGAGCTCCACTCACATCTTGTTCATAACGAATATTATATCCACGGTTGTCATCATTTCCAAAAGCACTTGGAGATGATCGGTCTGTAATCGGGTTTACTTTATCTTCATCAGGATAAAATCCCATCGTCCGCCTAATTATGTCCCCATTTATCGATTGCTCAATTGAAAAAAATGCATGCCCAACATCAGTTCCATTATATGCATCTCTTGTTCCTGGATTTGGCTGATCAGAATATAAAGTTACTTTTGCAGATGTATTCGTATTAAAACACTTTACATATTCATCTACATCTATAATTGGTTTATCTGGTGATTCGTATACTGCCTGAAATAGCTTTTCTTCATCATCATAATAACATCCATGTACCGTATCCGGGCAATCTTGGGTGGTGGTTGGCGGGGTTTCTTCCTGCGGCTCCGCCCCCAACGTCTCCTGCTGGGGCTCCAGGGCCGCCTCCGGTACCCGAACACACCTCGTAGTAAGAGGTGCTTACATACTGGTAATCAAGAAACACCCATTCATTATTAATCCATTGAAACCAATTAATGCCGTGTTCAATACTAACCGTGTAACAGCCCAAGGCCATTTTCATTCGGCCATTTTTAATTAATTCCCCTTTTTTAGCCGAAATAGCCTTGCCCTCGCCTATACTTTTACCTTCGGCTATATCTTTAATTAAAACTTCGTTTCCCTGCCGGTCTACAAGAATTAATAACCCTGAAAAATTTTCTAATG
>JBDNFJ010000057.1:0-11575 GCA_041689895.1 Gracilimonas sp.
TGTTTTGCCATCACGACCTGTGAATTGAACATAATCTTCTTTCTGCCAATCGTAGTCATAAAAGGAATCAGGAATGGTATGAGTGAGCCGGATTTCACGTTCGGGGATTACGGTATCCACTACATATAATTCAAAAGGCTCGTTGAAATACGTTTTCTCATACACCACATACCGTCGATCAGGGCTTAGCGCAAATCCTTTTCTATACCCTTCATCCGAGGTAAGTTTTGTTGGCAGATTGGTGGTAAGATCCAGCTTATAGAGCTGACGTTCTCCTCGATCAACCTCACTGGTTGCCATAACCATGCTGTGGTCATTAATCCAAGTAGCCCATGGGATATCATAACTTCCAAAGGTGTGCTGTTTTAGGTTTGAGCCGTCTGGATTAACCGTATAAATATGATTCCAGCCATCCTTTTCGCTCTGAAACATCAGCTTATCGGTAGCAGGGGCGAATTCCATATTGGTGTTATACAGCCAACCGTCGGTATGATTTTTAAACACCGTTTTAGCCGAGAGGTCGTTCACATTGTACACAACGATTTCCCGATTTTTCATC
The DNA here is from genome assembly GCA_041689895.1 of Gracilimonas sp. GTDB lineage: Bacteria > Bacteroidota > Rhodothermia > Balneolales > Balneolaceae > Gracilimonas. The sequence goes on from JBDNFJ010000057.1 coordinate 560, forward strand.
GGTGCATCAATATAGTCGATGGCCACGTACTTGCCTGAAGCACTGACATCGGTTGACAGATATCCTTTTCGGTTAAAAATCACTTCAACAGAACCTGAATCGACCGGAGCAATGGAAATAATTTGGGTTGAGATGCCTCGTTTCTCCCCTCCCGGCTCCACATATTTTCCCGCATATTCAGGGAAATAATATTCTTTGTAATCAGAACGATCGTTCTGACTAAGCACCAATTTATTACCCGCCCAGTGTGAGATCCTATAATTTGGACGATCTTCGTCTTTTTGAGTGATTTGTTTGATGTACGCCTGCGTTACGCCCGAAACCCAGATATCCCCATTTTGTACGAAAGCAAAACGAGAGCCATCGCCATTCCAAACAGGGTTGAAAGCAAAACTTTTGGAATCCACAATCACCCGTTCACTATTGAAATCGGCCGTAGCTATTACAAGATTTCCTTTTTTATTGAACAGTACATGATTTCCATCAGGCGATAACGAATAATTACGGACGGCATCATCCGGTGCTTTTTGTAGATTCTTTCCACTCAACCCTACTTGAAATAAACCTCGCTTACCAGTTGAGGTATCACTTCGGCTGAAATAAATAGTTTTGCCATCCGGTGAGAAGTGAGAAAAAGAAGGGCGTACTCCGGGAATAAAAGGCTCATGAAAAATATTTTTAAGCGTGAGTTCCTTGGGAGTTTGTTGAGCTGATACCTCAGGTGCAGCCAAAAGTAACAGTAGAAATGCGGTGAGAATCTTATTCATAAATGAAATAATTATTTATTAATCAAGCGAAAGGATACAGACTTTGAGATATAAAAATTGCAAAAATTAGTTTAGAAAAGAACCCATCCTCACCCCATCCCATAAAGTCACAGTTCAATCAGTCAAAATTCCACCTATATCACCCCAAAAATATTCACTTTCCAAAAACAGATCCAACAAAGCCATAGATCCCATCCAAAATCAAATCCAGACAAACCCAAACACTCTAACACTTGAACACTTGAACACTTTGGCACGTGAACATTTAAAAAATCAAAATTATATAAACATTGGTCAGCATTATACATTTGCTTGACCTGCGTTATCTGTAAATTAAGTAGGAACCAAAATCAAAAAAGAGATGACCATGAATAAAGTATTGAATATAGCCGGAATGGGATGCAGTGGATGCGTGAGTACCGTTGAAGGCGCTCTACAAGATTTAAATGGCGTTCACTCTGCAACCGTAAAGCTGGATGAAGCAATTGCAGAAGTCAGCTATGACGAAACCAAAGTAACCCCGGAAGATCTTGAAACAGCCATCACTGAGGCCGGATATGAAATGACGGGAGTGAAAGCATAAGCCATGAAATCCACGCTTCAAATAGATGGAATGCATTGTGCGGGATGTGCAAATGCCGTCGACAAACAATTGGAAAACCTGAAAGGCGTACAGTCAGCCACAGTAAATCTTGCCACTGATACGGCCATCGTAGAGTATGAGGGCGACATTACCATGGATGAATTTTCCCAAGCTATTTCTAATGCCGGCTATGAGTTGCTTCGGGAGGATACGGATACCATTTCCAAAGCGGATCAAATTGAAGAACGTGAGCAGAGAAAATATGACAATGCCCGCCGAAATATGATTTGGTCGTGGGTTCCCACGGTTATTATGTTAGCCTGGATGTTGCCGATGTGGATAAATGGCACCCACTTTTTAGGAGCAGCAGGAATGGAGATTGGCATGATTCTACTTTCCGGTTTTGCCATTTTTATACCGGGATGGGAAACCATTAAAAGTGCTTGGAAATCGGCAGTAAATCTGAGCCCAAATATGGATGTGCTGATTGCCATGGGTGCATTTGCGGCATTGTCAACGGGCTTTGTTGCACTGCTTCACCAATTAGGATTCGCACCCAATTTCTATAGCTTTTCGATGATTGGCGGCATGATTATGGCCTTCCATTTAACCGGCCGTTTTATTGAAACGAAGGCAAAAGGAAGTGCTTCTCAAGCCATCCGAAAACTGTTGACGCTGGGCGCTAAAGAGGCTTCTGTTTTGCGAGATGGAGAAGAAATCAAGATTCCGATTAACAAACTGAAAAAGGGCGATATCATGCTGGTTCGCCCCGGAGAAAAAATTCCTACCGATGGAGAAGTAATCGAAGGCACCAGCAACGTAGATGAGTCGATTGCAACGGGAGAATCTATGCCCGTAGAAAAAAATGCAGGGGATGAAGTTATCGGAGCAACACTGAATACGAATAGCGTACTAAAAGTAAAAGCCACAAAAATTGGCGAGGAGACTTTTCTGAATCAGGTTATTAAAATGGTGGAAGAAGCTCAGGGAAGTAAAATTCCAATCCAAGATTTTGCCGATCGGGTTACCAAGGTATTTGTTCCAGCGGTATTGGTATTGGCAGCGCTAACGCTGATTTCTTGGTTAGTTTTCCCCACGTTTTTTGGAAGTTTAGTCACGTGGGCATCCTCTTTCATTCCATGGGTAAACCCTGAATTAAGCGCTACCGCCTTAGCATTTTATGCAATGATTGCGGTGCTAGTGATTGCCTGTCCATGTGCGTTAGGCTTGGCAACTCCCACCGCATTAATGGTGGGCTCCGGCCTTGGTGCTGAAAACGGAATCTTGATTCGAAAAGGTGAAGCTATCCAGCGGATGAAAGATGTAGATACCATTGTGTTGGATAAAACAGGAACCATCACAAAAGGAAAGCCTGAAGTGACCGATGTGCTGAGTTTCGGGGATAACAGCGAAAACGATGTGATGCAAATAGCCGCCTCGGTAGAAAATAATTCGGAGCATCCACTGGCACGAGCGGTGATTGATTTTGTGAAAGCTCAGGATTTAGAGATAGCTGATGCTACCAACTTCGAAAATATTTCGGGCAAAGGCGTGAAAGCTATGCTGAATGAGAGCGCCGTAGGAGTAGGAACTCATCTGCTAATGGAGGAGCTGGATGTTGAAATCAGCCCAGAAGTATCTTCCCAAAAAGAAACGCTGGAAAGCCAGGCTAAAACAGCCGTATATGTGAGCTGTGCCGGACAGTTAATCGGTCTGCTGGGCATTGCGGACGAAGTAAAAGAAGACAGTGAGCAGGCTATCCGAGCATTCAAGAAAATGGGTTTACAAACCATCATGCTGACCGGAGATAATGAGAAAACGGGTCAAGCCATTGCACAAAGAGTAGGCGTTGATAAAGTGATAGCTGAGGTTTTGCCGGATCAGAAATCTAATGAGATTAAGAAATTGCAGGATGCAGGTCGCGTGGTTGCTATGGTTGGCGATGGCATTAATGATGCACCCGCTTTAACGCTGGCTGATGTCGGAATTGCCATTGGAACGGGCACGGATGTGGCCATTGAAGCCGGCGATATTGTGTTGGTGAAGGGAGATCTGCCCGCCGTTTTAAAAGCGATTAATTTGAGTAAAGCTACCTTCAAAAAAATAAAACAAAATTTATTCTGGGCCTTTTTCTATAACCTGATTATGATTCCGCTTGCCATCATTGGTTTGCTGCACCCACTGCTGGCCGAAGCTGCCATGGCTTTCAGCTCCATTAATGTGGTATTTAATTCTCGAAGATTGGCGAAAGAAAAACTCGATGGATAGCGCAAAGAATTAAAAGATCATTGCTTCAAACCTTCTACTAATTAATGTTCACCCCAAAAAATAAAACAAATGTGTTGGGAGTCAGTTAACTTCACTCAAACATTTTTCAATCCATAAAATAATATGAGCAATTCAAAAATCCTGATACTTGGACTGGTATTTACCGCAGGAATCGCCGCTTTTTTATTCTGGCCGGGTAACTCATCCAATGATTTCTTATCCGATAAAACAAAAATAGTGATGTATAAAAACGCCGGCTGCCAATGTTGTACAAAATGGGCGAAGCACATGACAGATGGAGAGTTTTCCGTAGAAGAAGTCCCCACACCGGTACTGACTCAGGTAAAACACAATAATGGCATCACGCGCGAATTATCCTCTTGCCACACCGCTTTGGTAGATGGATATGTAGTAGAAGGCCACGTTCCTATTACCGATGTGCGCCGTTTATTGAAAGAACGTCCGGCAGGAGTTGTGGGCCTTGCTGTACCCGGAATGCCCGCCGGTTCACCGGGAATGGAAATGCCTGGGCGTACCCCTGATAATTATGATGTTTTATTGGTGATGAAAGACGGATCAACCAGCGTGTATTCTTCTCACTAAAATAAATCCCGGTTTTAACAAGTTTCGTCCCGAGGCGGATAGTATTTTCTCCCAATCGGGCACTTCAAATGTTAATTAGCCTTTAGCCGGATTTATTTCTTTGTGGAAATCAGGTTGAGCTTGGTAGAGTACTGCATTCAATTGTTTTAACGGCTCATAACACATTATAAAAGTATAATATGAAACAATTTTGTTTTAAAGCACTTTAAACCCCTATCAAACCAAGCAACACAAAATTTATTCCATTATGAAAAAAACGATAGGTGGCATTTTAACCGCAGGCGGACTCATTGGCATTATCTTTTACGGATACCAATATTTCCAAAACTCCGATTCATTTGAGGCTTTTGGAGCCGATGTAGCTATAAGTACCGGTGATTACACGCCGATTATTATATCTGCCGTTGTACTGATTGTTGGGATTGTGATTTCGAAGTTCAACTTCAAATAGGGGTTACAATCCACACAGTTTTTCGCTCATTTCCCACAACTGTTTAGCTGCTTGGGGATTTCGGGCGATTTTGCTGGGATTAGCTGCTTTCTCATTTTTAAAATAAGCGCCACTCACGGTACTTACTTCCTCTGATGTAGCAAGATAAATGCTTGTTTGCGCACCTTTCTCGGAAGAAATCATAAACAGCCCTCCTATTGTATAAAAGGTGCGCATAATCCAACTCCCGCTTTGGGCAAAATTGGATGCTACTACGCCGGGGTGTGTGCAATTTACCGTTACCTTGGAATCCGACAGGCGAGTGGCCAGTTCTTTTGTGAATAGAATATTGAACAGCTTTGAGTTCCCATACGCTTTCCATGCGCTGAAATTAGCCTCCAACTGAAGGTTTTTAGGATCAAAGATTCCGGCACGATGGGCTTCAGAAGCTACGTTTATAATGCGACCTTGGTCGGCCGCTTTAACTAAGGGGAGCAACAGGTTAGTAAACAAAAAATACCCGATGTGATTAACGGCAAAGGTCTTCTCGAGCCCGTCCACGGTTTCTTCCTTTTTGGCGGCCAGGAAACCATGGTTGTTTATAAGAACATCAATCTTTTCGTACTGCTCGCTGATCTGCTTAGCCGCATTGCGTATTTCCGATTGTTGGGCGAAATCGCAGAGTACGATATCAATTCCACGATTATTCGTTTCCTGGATGATTTTTGCACGCGCTGCTTCGGCTTTATCTTCATTCCGACAAACCATTACAAGATACGCCCCTTTTTTAGCCAAAGCTTTGGCTGTCTCAAAACCGATACCGGCATTGGCTCCGGTAATAATGCATAACTTATTGTTCATGGAAAACTCCTTATGTATGAAAAGTCTTTAATGACTCCTCTATCGTATTCAAAGTACAAAAAGTTTCAAGTGTTTTAGCCTCGGCATAACAGTATGCTCCGTTATGTCTCTTGGAAACTCAGCCTCCTGTGTAATACTCCACCCTACCATTCGTGACAACCAATAATCCTAAATTACTGAAAAAGCAGATGTATTCTTAATGGGTGAAAGATACTGAATGTGATAACTGATTGAGTTGAAACGGGACCAGAATAAGCTCCCTACGCTTTTCAAGGCCCCAGTAAATGCCCAATCTTGCAAGGTATTTCTGGCTTAATTGATTCCCCTAAAACGGTTTGCCCTACCTTCAAATTCCGTACCTTTGCATAAAATTTTGAATACCATGATACAAGAATATTTGAACTCTGTGGAGAAGTTTGTGGTGGTGGGCGATCGCGTGCTCATTAAGCCACGAGATATGGAAACGCATACCCGCAGCGGACTTGTGCTTCCTGCTTCGGTAAAAGAGAAGGAAGAAATTCAGAGTGGATACATCATTAAAACAGGCCCTGGTTATCCTATTCCAAATCATGATGTTGAAGAAGCCTGGAAAGGCACCACCGATACCAAATATATCGGCATGCAGGCTATTGAAGGAGATCTCGCCATCTTCCTGAAAAAACAAGCCTACGAAATTGAATTTGAAAACGAGAAATACCTAATTGTCCCACATGCAGCCGTGCTGCTATTAATTCGGGATGAGTAAACTAACTAAATGAAACAAGACCAACCGATAGAAACCAACACACGCCGCACGCAACCCGAATCCCACAAAGAAATAAATCCCTCAAAACATACGATCATTGATGATGTTCAGGGTATTTTAATTGGTTCGTTATTTGCCTCTTTCGGAATTTCCATTTTCAGTCACATGCACTTTCTGATTGGAGGAACGGTAGGCATCTCTTTTCTTACCCAATACTCGACCTCACTAAGTTTCAGCTCCGTCTTTTTTGTAATTAACATCCCTTTTTATGCACTGAGCATTTTCAAATTAGGATGGGAATTTACCATCAAGACCTTTTTGGCCGTTTTTACGGTTTCATTCCTCACCGAAGTTATTCCCATGGTTTTTGAGTTTGGAGATATTGAACCTTGGTTTGCCTCCACCTTTGGTGGTTTCCTAATCGGGAGCGGCTTGTTGATGTTATTCCGACATAAAGCAAGTTTAGGTGGATTGAACATCGTATCTATATTCTTGCAGGAAAATTATAACATAAGCGCCGGTAAATTCCAGATGTCAGTGGATACCCTCATTGTTTTGGCGGCTTTCTTTATTGTAGATTGGCAAGCATTGGTGTTTTCGGTACTGGCAGCCATATCATTAAATATTATTTTGGCTATCAACCACAAACCGGGACGATATCACGCAATGAGTTAACCTAAACTAATCTGAGATTCTATGGAACGCCGAGAGTTTTTATTGAAAACTGCTTTAATGGGAACCGCTTTTGCCTTTCCCGTTTCTAACCTATTTGCTCAAGTACAGGAAAACCCATTCACCCCACTTCGGCGAAACGTAGGCACTTTTGTTGGACAAGGAGGAACCATTGGCTGGCTGGTAAATAAAGAGGCCGTCGTGCTTGTGGATTCCCAATTCCCCGATTCGGCTCAAACTTGCCTTACGGGTCTGGAGCAAAAAACTAGCCTTCCATTTAACCTGCTTATTAACACACACCATCACAAAGATCATACCTCTGGGAATCCGGTTTTCAAACCGAAAGTAAAACACATCGTGGCCCAAGAAAACGTACCTGGTTTGATGAGAAGTGGATCCGATAAAAAGGATAATGAGCTGGCTCTACCTGACACCGTATTCAAAACAAGCTGGAAGCAAAATGTAGGAGACGAAACGGTTCACTTAAACTATTATGGTCCCGCCCACACCGGTGGCGACTCGGTTATTTATTTTGAGAAGGCTAACGTTGCGCACATGGGTGATTTAGTGTTTAACCGCGCGTATCCATTTATTGATCGTCCCGGAGGTGCCTCCATCACAAATTGGATTAAGGTACTGGAACAAGCTGCAAACAATCTTCCGGATGATGCCCTATTTATTTTTGGCCACGGAAATTCAAACTATGGAATAACGGGCACGAAGAAAGACCTCAGGATGATGCAACATTATCTTACCGCATTATTGGAATACACCCAAAAAGGTGTCGATGCCGGAACGCCTAAAGACGAGCTCATGAAGATAAAAACGCTCAAAGGTTTTAAGGAATTTGACGCACCGGGATGGAGCCTCCCACTCAGTGCCAACATCGAAGTGGCGTATGCTGAACTAACCGCCACATAATTTAATAGCGCCATTAAATCGGCTCAATGAACTGTGCTAAAGAGATGATGTTTGGGAGCCAGTAAAAATGAGCTCCAAAACTACTTACCCGATTAAATATTAATTCTTGGATATGCATACCTTATGCGTGCATAATTAATTCCAAAACCTATCTTATGATTTACGAATTTCTAAATCGCACTCCACAATTTGATGAAACCGTTTTTGTAGCTCCCAGTGCCGATATTATTGGGGATGTTATCGTCGGGAAGGAAAGCAGCATTTGGTTTAATGTCACCATTCGGGGAGATGTGAATTCCATCCAAATTGGAGATAAAAGTAATGTGCAAGATAATGTGTGCATTCATGTGATGAACCAAACCGGACCCACCAACATCGGAAATGAGGTCACCATTGGACATGGCGCAATTGTACACGGCTGCACGATAAAAGATCGAGTACTGGTTGGGATGAATGTAACTATTCTGGATAAAGCCGTGATTGAATCGGACGTGATTATTGCCGCCGGCTCTTTAGTGCCTCCCGGAAAAACCCTTGAAAACGGATTTATGTACATGGGATCTCCGGCTAAAGCTACCCGAAAACTAACGGATGAAGAACTCGCCTCCATCCCAAAATATGCCTCCAACTACGTTAAATACTCCCGAGCTTATCAACAAAAAGACCAGTACGATGAAAATCCATTTTATACGAAGTAGTGTTCAACAGGATTTTGAATCACTTCCAATCAGCTAAAATAGCTTCACACTAAACCTACACTCCAGCACATAATATTTCCATGAGCGGACTTTATATTCATATTCCTTTTTGCAAACAAGCCTGCTCATACTGTGATTTCTATTTTGTTACCCGTCAGCAGCAAAAGCAGGATTTTGTGGATGCCTTGATTAGGGAAATTCGGTCCAAAAAAGACAGCCGTTTTACTAAACACCCCATTCAAACTATTTATTTTGGCGGAGGAACTCCTTCCCTACTCACGCCCGGCCAAGTGGAAGATATTCTGGCAGCCATTCATCAAGTTTTTGATACGGAGCTGACGGAAGTCACGCTCGAAATGAACCCCGACGATGTGACTAAATCTTATTTAGCGGGATTAAAAACAGCCGGCATCAATCGCGCCAGCATGGGCGTTCAAAGCTTTGATGCCCAGCTGTTGAATTTCATGCACCGTGCCCACACGGCCGAAGAAGCACTAAGCTGTTTGGAAATTCTGCAAGCTTCCGATTTCAATGTCTTTACCACCGACCTGATTTACGGAAATCCAGGGCAATCTCTCTCTTCCCTCGAAAAAGACATCGAAACTTTATTGCAGTTCAATCCCCCGCATGTTTCGGCTTACAGCCTGACCGTTGAACCCAAAACCCGCTTGGGCAAACAGATTAAACTCGGGCGTATTATTCCTCCCGAAGATGATGTGGTAGCCGACCATTTTGATCTTGTGGTGGATAAGCTGGCCTCGGCCGGCATCCAGCAATATGAGGTAAGCAATTACGCCCGGTTGGGGAAAGAAGCCGTCCACAATTCAAATTATTGGAGCCATAAAAACTATCTGGGTTTCGGCCCCGCAGCTCATTCTTTTTGGTGGGATGAGGGAAATACATCTGCTCGAAGGTGGCAAAATGAAGCCAACCTCACTTCCTATTTAGGAGGAAGCTGGGAAAAGCCTCACGAACTTGAAAAACTAAACCTGCCGGTGTTGGCAGAAGAACGATTGATGCTGGGACTCCGAACAAAAGCCGGAATCGCTTTACAGGAATTGAAATCCCGGTATCAATTTGAGTTCAATGAGAAACAAAGAGCATATCTTAGCCGGATGGAAGAACAGGAAAAGGTAGAACTTGGGAAAAAGCTCCAACTCACTCAGCGCGGACTCAAAATTGCCGACGCCATTCTGCTCGATTTAATTACCATGCAGTAAATTTCTGCTTCGCGAGATTTTGGTTTTTTCCACCCCTTGGAGGTCCCAAACTACTGATGTAAAAGACCTCCAATTTTTTTATTCAGCAGCCTTACTTAATCTCTCCCATTTCTTGGCTAATCGGGCATAATCCTCGGCCTTTTCCGTTTTGCCAGAATTGAGATAGGCTTTCGAAACCAGAGTTGAGGCTTCTGCTAAACGGGTGCAATCGGAGGCTGTAGGATGTCCAACCGTTCCTTCCATTGTGGGGATTTTCAGATCTGTGCTTGGATTTAATTTGTCCGGGTCATCGTTTACCGTCCGGTTTTTATGAAACAGCAATGGCCATAAATTCGATTTACCATACACTTTCTCAGAAATCACCCAATACCATTCTCCCTTTTTAACCTGATATATATTTAATGCGGTAGCCTTTTTTGTTGCTGCTTTCTTTTCACCTTTTGGAGCCAGTTTTTGGGTTGGTTTTTTCACCTTTGGCTTTGCTTTTGTAGGTTCTTTCGCCTTGGTTTTGTCTGACACTTTCTGCTTTTCGGGAATCTTTGAAATAGCTTTCGGAGTTTGAGGTTGTTCAATCACCGCCTGTTTTTGTAGGGAATTTTCGTCTGCGGGACCCATCAAAAACCAAACGGAGGCTATAGCTACAACCACCAGAATCAGCAGTGTTATGAGCATTAATCCGGTATTCGCTCCCTGCTTTTTGCGCTCCATTTTCTCGATTCTTGTGGGTTTCTCTTCTACAACCGATTCAAGTTCTTCCGAGGACTCAACTATTTTTTTCTCGCCCACTAATTCTGTTTCAAGATGCGCATATCTTGTATTTACCGTTTCTTTCAGTGCTTTAAAGGGCGTGAATGAAACTCGATTATGTGCCGGAATAGTAATCGCCTCCCCAGTTTGCGGGTTTTGTCCTTGCCGTTCCGATATCCGTTTTACTTTAAAACTACCAAAATTCGTAATGGATGCTTTTCCCGTTTCCTGAAGTTCTGCCTTAATCTGAGCGATGAGCACTTTTGAAAAGGCCTCGCTTTTTTGCTTACTAAATCCTGTTTTAGCAGACAGTGCATCAATTATTTCGGCGTAGGTAACTTTATTGCTCATTTTTACCCTCATTTATTTCTTCGCGCAGCGTACTGCTTTGGCTGAAATGAACCACTCGTTTGGCAGGAATACGCATCATCTGTTCGTAATGGGGGTTGTAAGATTTATGCTCTTGGCGTACTTCCGAATGAAAGCTCCCCAGCCCCGGAA
>JBDNFJ010000058.1:0-2584 GCA_041689895.1 Gracilimonas sp.
CAGTAACTTTGTCAGTAGATATCATGGCAGGAAGTTTAGTTAACTATTTAAATTTAAGGAACTTAAATATACTAATTTCCTGCCTTTCTATTACTTTAAATTCAATAAAACAACCGTTTTTCTTACATCGAACTCAGGTTATTAAATCACCTAATCATTTATCTCCCATTACTCCCCAATCATTTCTCGGAATTTTTGTTCGTCCAGCACTGGGATGCCTAAAGACAGAACATCCCGTGCCACGTAAATGTACACGGGATGTATGGTTGTATGAATAAGGGAATAAAGAGTTATTTGATTAACTGCATTTTTAGCTCTTTAGTGAACACGGCACCCGATTGGCGGGATGCTTGCATGCGTGCTATATAGATACCACTTGAAAGGTTACCTGCTTCAAAGGTCATTTCATGGAAGCCCGCGCTCACCGTTTGGTTCATCAGTGTGGCTACCTGTTGCCCCATAATGTTATAAACCGTTAAAGAAACATTAGCGGCTTCGGGCAAAGCGTACGTTATTTGCGTGGTTGGGTTGAATGGGTTAGGGTAGTTTTGCTCCAGGGAGAATGCAATCGGCATTTCGGGCTGTGCTACCTGTTTACAGATTCCGATCCCACCGCCACAGTCTCCAATAACCGTAACATATTTCAATCCCCAGCCCGGATCTGAATTAGGGTAGGTAACCGTTAGGGATAAGGAAAAACTTTGGGTATCCGTATCCGCATAATTGCTTGATGTTGAGACCACAAAGGGACAGCCCTCTGTATAGGTTTTGCGCCAAGTATAAGAATAAGGCGGCGTTCCCCCGCTTACACTGGCCGACCAACTGCCGATCTCATTTACTTGAACTGTGGATGGGCCGGTAATGAATACGCTGGGAGCAGGAAGTGCGGCAGGGCTCCCCACGCCTTTACTTGCAAAAGTATTTTGGATTACATTGTTATAAGCACCAGCATAAGCAGCATTATCAGCCGCCATCATGGCGTCTCGGAATTCGAGAAAGTCAGGATTACCAGAAATACGATATAAGGCATCATAGACCAAGAAGTCGGTCTGGGAAGTGCTTATTGCTGCATCATTTCGGATATCCCACAAAATAGAGGAGAAGAATTCACCGCCTGTATGTGAAGAAACCAGAGTTCCATCATTGTTATCTGATTGAAACGATGAATAATTAGTGTAAAAGGGATTATTCATATCTCTTTGAGCGTATGATACAGAATACTCGAGTATTTTAGCACGTCCGGTGAAATATCCGGCTAAATAATCAGGGGTTCCTTCACTGATTGCTCCTTCTTCTCCTTTTACGCCAGAAGATATACCACTTTCTATATCACGAATGACCTTATGACTGTATTCATGTTGAATCACTTTGTCTTCTTTGGCAAAGTCATAGCCATCTGAAAAATAGATATCTCCGGTACTTGAGCTAAAGCATGCATTATTAGGACACACAGTGTTATTATGTGCATAAGCTTCAATAAAATTGCGTCTGAAATTATCTACATGATAGTACAAGTTGGTTTCATCAAAGTGGGTGTTGGTGGAAACGTATTGAAAGGTGTGAGATAAGGAGAATGCATCGGAAGAGGAGCTATTTTTTGCTCGTACATATGTTCCATCCAACTTGCCGCTCCCTTTTAAACCGAATAAACTTTTAGTGGAAATGGATGAGTTGTTTGGGTGTTGAGGGTACACATTCCCGGTACCGGTAACGAAAATACTTCCATTGGCTATTAATTTATTATCAGATTCTTCCGCACCTCCTGAAGTAGATTCGGCCTCTGTATAAATAGACATCGTGTTATCAACCGCAATTATGACGTTACCATTGGTTGCATTAATAAAAAACTGCCAATCGGTAAATGGTTCTTTAACAAAAATATTAACTTTATATGCCAATTGGAATTGTCCGTTATGGGGATAAACAACTAATTCAGAGCTACTTTGATTCGGTGTAGATGATACAAGTTTTAAGTCTGACATTGCCCGTTGAATAGCTGAAATCTCAGAAATTGTTGGTGTAGTAGAGATATTTATTTTGTCATAATAATACCCATTTACCATGTCCACTGTCCCGTCGTTACGAATATGTACTTTATATTCAGCTCCTTCTATTTTTATGCCATTAAGATATTGCTGAAAAGTGACATGACTAACATTTCTATTTGTCTTTGTGCCAACATGCCGCAAATCAGATAGGGTAGCTTTAAATGAGAATAGTTCTCTATTCTGGGATAAAAAAGATTTTGCAGCTACCTTAGGTTTACCCGTGAATTTTGTTTTAGAATTACCTACTATTGTTCTTGGCAAATTGGTGTTTGCATTCCATCGAATGTGCCAGTTAGCTCCTTCACGGGCTTTAAACTGTTCCCACATCTGTGTCTTTTGTGGAGTAGGGGATTCTTGTGCTTGAAGAGTTCCCGCAAAAATTAGCAGGATGCATGTCAATAGCGTCCTAAACGTTTTGGACTTCCATTTAAAGTAGCGTTTCTGTGCTGATAAGGCACATTATTTGCTCATTCAAAAAAGAACCCCCTGAACGGCTACCACAGGTGGAGGGTGCCCGCTATTGAAGGGATGATCGA
>JBDNFJ010000059.1:0-5379 GCA_041689895.1 Gracilimonas sp.
ATCACAAAGTTCTATGACTTCTTTTATATCAAAGTGCTTTATAAGTTCATCAGGTAAAACATGAGATATTAATGCTGAATTCATTGAGGTTTTTAGCAGGTAAATATAGTCAAATCCCCATAAAATTCACATGACCCGAAATGTGAAGGTAAAGAATGTTTAACTGTTCTTGACTTCATTGGCTATTCAAATAAAAAATTCAGTTATGCCAATAAATTCAATGCATTAGTGAATGTTCATGGACGAAAACTCCTCCGACATGTAGAAAATGGGTTTCCAGTACTACCAACTGGCTGTGCAATTGAGTTGGATAAAGTTTCTCAAGAAATAGTTTTAGCCAATATGAGAGATACTGTTGCAAGAAATAAAGCAAAGATTATCTCATTATATAATAGAGTAGAGAGGCCATCTTCACTCAAAAAATTCTTAGATGAAACAGAGCTTCACTTAGAGGAGCTCTATAAAAACAATCTCTATTTCACCCAAATAAAAAGGGAATCTGGGGTTTTAAAAGACGAACAAACAGATGAAGAAAAAACCTTTGGTCGTTCAATAATTAGAAGCATTCATATTGATAGTATTTCTCGCCTGAAATGGGGAATTGAATTCTTCTCAACATCTAAAAAACCCTCAGGCGAAAGTCTCAATAGCATTCAAACCTTATTTCTAAAAATGTGGGCATCAAATTTTGGAGAAAAAGATGAAATTAGTCAATTAGGAAATTTATTGACTCGATTCTGGGCTTATCCTGAATTGGTTAAAGAATACCAAGAATTAATGGAGTATTTACTCAACAAGGTTACTCATAAAACCAAGTTCTGGGAAAACTCAGCTAAAGTTCCGTTAGAAGTACATTCTCGATATAGCAGAGATGAAATCATGTCAGCTTTCAATGATATTAGAGACGGAAAATTATATCAGCCAAGGGAAGGTGTTTATTTTCACAAAGAGACAAAGTGCAATCTTCTATTTGTGACTTTAAATAAAAGTGAAAAGGATTACTCTCCATCGACAATGTATCATGATTATGCAATTTCAGATACCTTGTTTCATTGGCAATCACAAAGTAATACAAAACCAACCACTACCAAGGGAAAGCGTCATGTTGAGCACATTGAAAATGATATAACCCCTCTATTATTTATAAGAAATAAAAGGCGAGATGAGAGGGGCGAAACGGAACCTTACTTTTTTGTAGGACCAGTTGACTTAAAGGATTGGGAAGGTTCTCAGCCAATAAATATCGTTTGGAAAGTTCAGGAACCATTGCCTGCTGATATTTATAAAGCTACAGCTATAAACAACAATTAATCTAATATGCATTTCATAATAGGCTTATATACCAGCGAGCTGATTCTTTAAAGCATAAAAGGCCAATTTTATTTTTCTACCTATAATCAACTAAAACTATTCCCCCAAAAAGCCCCCCCCTTAACCAATCTCGCAAAGTGCCGATAACCTTAGGCTAACGTATCGGTTTTATGAGAGAAGAAAAGACAGAATTATTTACACATACGGGCGTCACGCTTGGTGATGAGCAGCTACAGCAGTATAGAGAACAGTTTGACTATTTTGCGGGAGATTATCTCGAGTTTTTGCGTGGTATTCGTGCGGAAGTTGTAGAGCTCAAGCATGGGATGATTGTCTTTGAGCTGTCGTACCCGGCCGACATTAATTTTTCACATAAAGATCGCTTACTTGCGTTTCAGGGACTTTTTAATTGCCCGGTTACTCCTTCGCTGGATGATCTCGATCATCTTCTTCTGGTGGAATATCTGACCATTAATACTCAAACATATTCCCGTTTTTCTAAGCACTTAGCAGAGGGTGAATTTTTGGAGCCACCCAGTACGGAGCGCCTTCTTTTCCGCGATCAAATTTATGATGCCGAAGACTTGTGGTATCTGCTTTTTGATGAGTCTTAGAAGATGCCGCAAAACCAATCATAGATTAAAAGCATGAGTGGAATTAATTGATTCCATTCAAACCCACTTAAACGGATAGTTATCCAACTCACAAAAAAATCCGTTCGACCAAGGCCGAACGGGTTTTGCTGTATAAGATTAAAGATAGATGTATTAAGCGGTCAGTTTCTCAGCCGCTTCAAATACGAAGTCTTTGATGGCGCTAAATGCTTTGAGTGTTTGCTCAATATGCGCATCGTTGTGGGCGGCTGTTGGGATGAGGCGGATGAGTACCGTTCCTCTTGGAACTACCGGATAAGCCACACCACTCACAAATACACCATGTTCTTCACGGAGCTTACGCATGATGTCTTGGCAGAGATCGGTGCTTCCTTTGGTTAACACGGGTGTAACCGGACTTTCTGACGGGAGCACAGTGTAGCCAATTTCACGAAGTCCTTCACGGAGCTTCAGGGCATTATTCCAAAGCTGCTCTCTCCATTCCGGATGCTCCTGAATCATTTTTAGTCGTGCGCGGGCGGATACGGCCATTGGTAGCGGCAACGATTTTGCAAAAACCTGACTTCTTGAATTTGCTTTCAGAAATTCAATTACTCGTGGTTCCGATGCAATAAAAGCACCGATGAGTGCAAATGATTTAGCAAACGTTCCAAAATAAATATCAATGCCGTCTTGAACTCCAAGATGGGTTCCGGTTCCTGAACCGTCTTTACCCATCGTTCCAATTCCGTGAGCATCATCTACCAAAAGGCGGAAAGGCACTTCTTTTTTCAGCTCAATAATCTCTTTCAAAATGCCGAGATCGCCGGTCATGCCAAACACTCCTTCGGTTACTACTAAAATGGAGGAGTTGTCTTTTTTATTCTTAGCTGCACGATATAGCTGCTTCTTAAAACTCTCAATATCGTTATGCTTAAAAACAGACTTATCGGCCATGGCAAGCTGCTTGCCATCCACAATACAGGCATGGCTGAGCTCGTCGTAAATTAGATAGTCGTTGCGGTCAACCAGGGCATGGATGGTACTCATAATGCCTTGATAGCCGTAGTTTAAAAGCTGTGCCGATTCTTTATGAACAAAAGCGGCTAATTCCTTTTCCAGCTCTTCGTGCTCGTTGGAGTTTCCGGTCATTAAGCGGGCACCCATTGGGGCGCTTAAACTGTATTTTTCGGTTGCTTCGGCATCAATTTTTTTAATGTCCGGATTGCTCCCAATGCCCAAGTAGTCGTTGATACTCCAAACGACCATATCTTTACCATTAAACTGCATTTTGGGGCCTAAAGGGCCTTCTAATTTTGGGAATGTGTAATATCCATATCCTTCTGAAGTAAACGGGCCAAGTGGACTTGGTCGGCCCTCAAGCTTGTCAAATAAATCCATATAATTGCGTTGAGGTTTGCGCTTTAATTCTGTTTAAAAAGACCTGTAGCGGTCGTGCCTAAAACGTGCTTAATGTACGTAAATATCCCCTCAACTCAAAAGTTAGCACTTATGTTGCGGTAGCTTACTGCCGGTGTAATTTGGGGTTTTTTCTACTGAAAAAAGCTTCTGAGATTAGCGAGCCTTGTCAATCACTCCAAATTTGGACGAACAACAAATAACCCGGTTTCAATGTCGCTCAAAACAACGATACCACTTTCAAAAAAGGGATAATTGCTCCAGGTTCCTGTCCACGTTCCGGGAGCTCCAGATACGTCATCATTGGCCGGTTGGGTATCAAAATAAGCGACTCTTGTGAGATTAGCCTCGGAGACATCCGTGAGTTCCAAAATCTGAAGGCCGGAGTTGTAGTTGGTTTCATACACGTAATTGCCCTTGATATACAGGTTGTGATCGGTAGAAGAGGTTCCAAACTCATAATATCCTACAAAGGTAGGATGCTCCAAATCACGTACGTCCCAAACATAAGTTTTTGTTCCGCGTCCAAGATTATATTCGTCCAGCTCATCGCCCATCAGAAAGTAGTCTTGGTCTTCGGTTAGCCAGCCCTGATGAGAATACTGCATATCCGCATTACGGTTAAAGCCAATAGTAGTGGGATTTTTTTTGTCGGTAACGTCCGCAATTACCACATTTCCTTCCGCCGAATTAAAGCATATTTCCTGTCCCTGGTGCTCTTTATCGGGACCGTTGTAAATCACACATTGCGCATCGTGAATATAGCCTTGCGCTACGCGATAATACCCAGGAGAAGGATCAATATAACATCCGGCAAAAGTGGGGTTTTTAGGATCCCTGATATCCACCATATGCAGGCCCGATTCCTTTCTGCTTCCACAAACCTCAGCTTGAAGAATACCCGCCGCATAAGCGAAACCGGTTTCTTCATTGATGATAATATTATGGGAAGGTCCAAATTTATCATACAAGGCATCTTGTTGCAGGGGCATTACTTCACCCTTGTAATTTCGAAGCTTGGTTAAATCAAAAATCTGCATTCCATGGGGTTGTGCATCACTTACAATAAAAGCGTGATTTGCGTACACTTTTACATCTCTCCAAGAAGTGCCCTCGGTTAATAGTTTAGAACGGCTGGTAGTACCAATGCCCACTCTACACGCAGGGAATGATGATAATGGCAGGATTTTATACTTTCCAGAAATATGAGATTGCGGCAAACGTCCCACTACCACAGGTTCTTCAGGATTGGAGATATCTACAAACGACATTCCGTTTGTAAGGCCTAATAACGCATATTCTTTATTGGATTGAGGATCGGTCCAGCCCCAAATGTCATTTAAAAAAACCCCTGAGGAATCGCCGGTAAGTTCATAAATGGAAAGGTGAGCGTACAAATCTACATTATCGCAATCAAATCCTTTGGCTTTACCATCTTCACAGGGAAAAGGAGCTTTTGGTTTGTCCTTCACATTAGAAAGATTGCAGGAAGATAAAAGCGCTGCTAAGGCGATTATTATACCGGAGAAAAGAAGTCGATGTGTCATAATTGGGCTGAATTCATTTATTAACCCTTTAATATAAATAATGAGTGGGTATTTGTATAAACAAATTATGAACAAGCTGAGGTATCAATTTAGATGGACGGTCAGCATTTCTTTGCGCCATAAGATTTTGGATGGTATTTCAATTACATTCAATCTTCCTTTAATTTTCACGAACTTATTCTTTCTATGTTTTTGCTTATGCGTTATGTCGCCAAGCTACTGAAAGCTTTGGCATCGGAGGCTACACCCTCACAAATTGCAGGCGGCATTATTTTGGGGATGATTATTGGGTTAACCCCGCTTTCCTCTTTTCATAATCTGCTCATTATTGTGCTAATATTGGTGCTGAGGGTTAATATTGGGATGGCGATATTTTCCTTCACTATTTTTAGTGGTGTGGCGTATCTGGCTGATCCCATTTTTCATCAATTTGGCATGTGGTTACTTCAGTTGGATAGTATGCAGCAAATATGGACCAATATGTATAACAGCGAATGGTGGGCGCTCAC
>JBDNFJ010000060.1:0-3450 GCA_041689895.1 Gracilimonas sp.
AAGGAAGGTTTAAGAGGTAGCTAACGAAAAGATGTACTTGGAAGTATAGCCTTGTGTTCCACTAATAAAGGAAGGCTTTACCTATCAAGCAGAATTCGCCTTGCAATTATTCTAAATTAAAGCTGATGTCGAGTGCTTTTACAGAATGCGTGAGCCAGCCTAAAGAAATGACATCCGCACCGCAGCCGTTATAGCCCGAGATGGTTTCAGGAGTGATGCCGCCCGAAACTTCAACCAAAATTGTATCGGGAATTAGAGCTCGAAGCTTTTTCACTTCTTCCGGACTTCGATTATCCAACATAATCACATCTGCTTTTGCCTTCACCGCTTCCAGCACCTGTTGTTCGTTTTCAACCTCCACTTCCACTTTCACCATGTGCCCCGCCTGGGCGCGCACCAGCTCCACAGCGCTTTCTATAGAACCGGCCGCTTTAATGTGATTATCCTTAATCATAACCCCGTCATCCAGACGAAAGCGATGATTTTTACCTCCGCCACAGCGAACCCCATATTTTTGGAGTGAACGAAGTCCAGGTATGGTTTTTCTGGTATCAGTTACGACGATGTTGGGATCGCCCAGCTTATCAATCACATTGCGCGTAGAGGTTGCAATGCCGCTCAGGTGCTGAATGAGATTTAAAATCACGCGTTCTCCGCTTAAAAGAGCACGAACGGGCGCTTCTACTTCTGCAATGAGGTCACCTTTTTGAACCGCAAGCCCATCATTTTTGAGATACTTAACTTTTGCATCCTTTGCGAGAATCTGATAACCGGCCTCAATAATTTTCAAACCGGCTAAAACCCCATCTGCTTTTGCCGTGTACTTTCCTTTTCCAATCTGTGTTTCAGGGAAAATTGAATCGGTAGTGAGGTCTCCCATGCCAAGGTCTTCGGAAAAAGCATCAACGAGGATTTTTTTGAGCGCAAAGTGGTCTATCATTACAAAAAAGGGTTTTATTTAGCAGTTTTTGAACGGCTATAAAGATACTATTTTTTATATAGAAGAGCATTCCCGTTGCAAAGCCAGTCAGCACAAATTACCAACAAAGGATCTTCCATAACTATGAGCAAGAAACGGTGGAGTTTATCCGTTTGATCCTTGAGATTCTTCCGAGAAATAAACGAGCAGAATCAAATTCCACAGATAATGGAAAAAATGAGTAGTATCTTTGAAGCATATTCAGAAAAAGGAACTCATATAGAATTTAGGAATTACATTATGAAACGAGGATTATTCTTACTCACACTTTTTACCATTTTTATGGGCGGCATCGCTTTTGCCCAAGGCAATGAGCCTTCCGAAGCTCAAGTACACATTGTAAAATATAGTGATTACCAGTGCCCGGCTTGCAAGTACTTTGTATCTATCGAGGAGCAGCTGAGAGAGGAATATGGCGACAAGATTTCCATAACGGATAAAAACTTTCCGTTGAGTATGCACGAATACTCACAACTGGCCGCACGCGCTGCCGAGTCTGCTCGCGCTCAAGGTAAATTCCAGGAAATGCACGATCTGATTTTTGCCGGACAGGAGCAGTGGGCTCGTGGAAATGCAGAATCTACGTTTATCGGATACGCCAAAAGTTTGGATTTAGACATGGATACATTCAAAAATGATCTGAATTCTGCCGAAATGCAGCGTATTGTGATGGCAGATAAGCAGGAGGGAATAGCCCTAAATGTAAACGCGACGCCCACCTTTTTTGTAAATGGTAAAGAGATAAAAAACCTTCCCCGAACATTTGAACAGTTCAAATCTATTATAGATCCATTGATAAAATAATAGCTTAAACGACCAACTTTCTTAAAAACCTCCCGGCCAGCACTGAGGAGGTTTTTCTTTGGTTGAGAGAGGGTTAGTCTGCCAGTTTGTGTTTTGTGGCCTTTCAAAATTCAGTATTTGATATCCAATATTCGTTCTTCTTTTCTCTTATCTTTGGGGTGAATTTAGAACCCCATTTTTTTCATGAACGACTATTTAATTGAAATCATCGGTGCCGCTCTTTCTCAATTTGAATTGGATGAGACACCGGAAATACGGATAGAAGAACCTAAGAGCCCAGAACACGGGGATGCATCCACCAACATTGCTATGATGCTGGCTAAACCACTGAAAAACAATCCACGAGCCATTGCTCAACAGATTGTAGATGCACTGGTGTTTGATGATGCGAATATAGCCGCAGTAGAAATTGCGGGACCCGGATTTATAAACTTTCGATTTGCTCAAAAATTTCTTTTCAAGAAACTCGCCGATATGATGGAAGCTCCCGAAAAATTTGGAAGCTCTGACACCCATAAAAACCAAAAAATATTAATTGAGTTTGTGAGCGCCAATCCTACCGGGCCCCTGACGGTTGGTCATGGTCGAAATGCCGTATTGGGTGACACCGTTGCACGACTTCTGGAATGGACCGGAGCTAAAGTAGATCGCGAATATTACTTTAACGATGCCGGCCGACAAATGCGCGTTTTGGGTGAAAGCGTGCGTGCCCGATATTTGGAGCTGCTGGGGAAAGGCAGTGAATTTCCTGAAGGAGGATACGAAGGTGAATACATTCGCGACATCGCTCAGGCTTTGGTAGATGAAAAGGGGGAAGATTTACTGGAGGCTAAGAATGAAGACCCCTTCAAAGAAAAAGCACAGCAAGAGATTTTTGCAGATATCAGCGCAACATTAGAGCGGATGGATATCAAAATGGATTCGTTTTTTAATGAACACACGCTGTATGAAGATGGTAAAATTGAGGAGACCGTTGGCAAGCTTCGAGAATTGGGCTTGGCTTATGATAAAGACGGAGCCGTTTGGTTTAAAACTACCGAATTTGGTAAAGAGAAAGATACCGTATTGGTAAAAAGTACCGGTGAGCCGACCTATCGTCTGCCGGATATAGCCTACCACGCCAATAAGCTGGATCGTGGTTTCGATTTGTGTGTAGATGTATTTGGAGCCGACCATATTGCCACCTACCCTGATGTGCTTTCGGGTATAAAATCGCTGGGTTATAATCCCGAAAAAGTAGATGTGGTGGTGTACCAGTTTGTGACTATTGTGAAAGATGGAAAACCCTTCAAAATGAGTACGCGAAAAGCCAACTTTGTGACGCTGGATGAACTAATGGATGAAGTAGGCGCTGATATCACGCGGTTTTTCTTTTTGATGCGCTCACCTAACACACATCTCGAATTTGATA
Organism: Gracilimonas sp.; assembly: GCA_041689895.1. GTDB lineage: Bacteria > Bacteroidota > Rhodothermia > Balneolales > Balneolaceae > Gracilimonas. The sequence continues at coordinate 3,195 of JBDNFJ010000060.1, forward strand.
TTGCCCAAGCCAAAGAAGCTGGCGAGAAAAACCCGGTGTTTTATTTGCAATATGCCCACGCTCGCATCGCCAGTATTCTCCGAAAAGTAACCGAGGAATATGATTTTTCAGAGAAAGTAGAATTAAACTTATTGGATCACCCAACTGAAATCACACTTATTAAAACCATGCTCAAGTTTCCTAAAACCGTTGGAAACGCAGCTCGTCTTCGTGAACCTCACCACGTAATCACCTTCCTAAATGAGTTGGCATCCGC
>JBDNFJ010000061.1:0-2232 GCA_041689895.1 Gracilimonas sp.
TAGTAATAATTGATGAATATCATCGTGTTTTCAGTGAGAGGAAATTATGAGAAATAACATGCCATACGATTCATTTGGAAGCGCACTAAAACGGGGCTTCATGAACATGCCGGTGGCCATCCGTAGTATCATACTGGCTAATATCATTGTATTTGTGATCCAAACCTTTGGAGGAAACAGCCTAAATACCTGGATCGTCCTAAATTTGGGTTTTCAGCCCGCTTACCCCACCGTATTTACCCAGCCTTGGCGCTTAATATCCTACATGTTTATACATTGGGATTTTTTACACATCCTTTTCAATATGCTCTGGCTGTGGTGGATGGGACGCTCGGTGGAAGAAACTTTGGGCCCGCGAAGCTTTAGCGTTATTTATTTTGGAGCAGGAATTCTTGGTGGCTTGCTAGATTCCGTATTTGCTTTAGCTTTCGGTTCCGCCTTGGTGATTGGCGCCTCCGGTGCGGTTACCGGTATTTTAGTTGCCTTTGCGCTTCTATATCCTACAGCGCCCATTATGTTATTTTTATTCCCACCTATTCAGGCACGTTATTTCGTAGCCGGGTTGATAGCTATTAATGTGCTATTTCTCGGAAGTGAAGATGGTGTTGCTCGTCTTGTTCACCTCGGCGGAGCCTTGGGCGGCTATTTATTGGTGAAAGCTCATCAAAACGGAACCGACCTCAGTATGCCTATCCGTTACGTTGAGTATCTATTTGGAAAGGTAAAACCGACGACTAAAAAACGCCCGCGCAATAACAATATGAATATCGTTCAAGAGGCCGAAATTGTGGAAGAAGTAGATCAAACAGAATTGGATGGTATTTTGGAAAAGATATCGCGAAAGGGCTACGATTCACTTTCTAAAGAAGAAAAACGCAAACTATTTGAACTCAGCAAGAAAAATTAGAGTATATGTCGGCCATAAAAAGACGTAATACAATTCAGGTGATGGTAGGAGATGTGCCCGTGGGAGGAGGCGCTCCCATCGTGATTCAATCGATGACAAATACCGATACTGCTGATATTGATGAAACTGCCGATCAAATTGAACATTTACATCAGGCAGGTTCTGAATTAGTGCGTATTACCGTTAATAATGATCAGGCAGCCCAAGCGGTTCCGCTCATCAAAGAAAAACTTCTTAAGCGAGGCGTCACGGTTCCTGTTATTGGTGATTTTCATTACAACGGACACAAGCTTTTGACCAAATATCCGGATATGGCGCAGGAGTTGGCTAAATTCAGGATTAACCCTGGAAATACCGGCACCAAAACCCGAGATGAGAACTTCGCTACTATTGTAGAACAAGCTATTAAATACGATAAACCCGTTCGTATTGGGGTGAATTGGGGATCACTCGATCAGCAGCTTTTAGCCCAAAAAATGGATGCCAATAATAAAGTAGATCAGCCAAAATCGGCTAAGGAAGTGATGCTTGATACGATGGTAGAAAGTGCTATTCGTTCCTCCAAGCTGGCTGAAGAAGTAGGTTTGGCCTCCAACAAAATTATTATTAGCTGCAAGATGTCGGGCGTGCAGGATGTAGTAAGCGTGTACGAGCGTATTTCAGAAGCTCTGGATTATCCGCTGCACGTTGGCCTCACCGAAGCCGGCATGGGCATGAAAGGCATGGTAGCCAGCGCCACGGCGCTATCGGTTATATTACAGCAGGGAATAGGAGACACCATACGAGTATCGCTAACCCCCAAACCCGGAGCTGATCGGGCGTTGGAAGTGCAAGTGGCTCAACAAGTTCTTCAATCATTAAAAATCAGGAGCTTTTTACCACAAGTAACCTCATGTCCCGGTTGTGGAAGAACCAAGAGCACGTATTTTCAAGAGTTGGCAGAAGAAATTCAGAATTACATTGTGGATTCCATGCCCGTTTGGCGAAAAGCTTATCCCGGTGTCGAAGAAATGGATGTAGCCGTTATGGGATGTATTGTAAATGGACCCGGAGAATCACGCAACGCAAATATTGGAATCTCGCTGCCTGGAACATTTGAAGAACCCAAAGCCCCGGTTTATATCGATGGAGAACACGCCATCACGCTGAAAGGCGACCATATTGCGAAAGAATTCCGTGGTATGTTAGACCAATATATTAAAGACAATTATGGTGGATGATGGTTGTAGGATTGGCTCAAGCCCACAACAAATCGGATAAATCACGGTTTAATTCAATGCTGTATAAACTCATCCATCAAAAGCCGGTTGCTCAGTCGCAAACCA
>JBDNFJ010000062.1:0-1613 GCA_041689895.1 Gracilimonas sp.
GAAGAATTAAAATTCCGTGTCGGTTAAGAAAGAAGATTTATAGCTAAACCTTTGGGCTCGTTTGCCCGAACAAATTTGTGGGAGTTATTTCATAAATGGCTCTCACAACACGAGCATGTTCTACTCGCGAAATCCATCCCCCGTTTCTTTTCTAACTGATGCGAAGAATGTAGTTATATGAAGTGAAATAATTCAAGCTTCAAATCCCAAACACAGATATGCACGAATATCCCCTTAGGATAGATTAAAAAATAACCGGTAGGTTGATGAATTTACACCTCCCGCAGACCGGATTTTAAACAGAACGAAGGAATGGAAAATTGGCTTCTATTATTTAAAACGTTTTTAGCCGTTTTTATTGAAATAAGAAATTTCTTTACCTATTATTGCACTGCACTAACGATTGTATTGTAAGGTGGAATCATCATGAATATAGCGGAACAAGAAGCTCCCAAATTATTAACTACAACTATTGCAGACTTTTTAAAAGATGATGGCAGAGGCTCGGAGTTACTGAAAATTATGGGGCTACCCATTCGAGGTAATGAAGATAAATCTCTCATAGAAGTTTGTACCTCTCAAAAACGCAATGAAAATGAGGTGCTAAAGGAGATTGAACGTTTTAAGAAAGGCGCGCAATTTGAATACCCGGAAGGCATTTTTAGCTGGTCACCTAAACTGGTAGTGCGTTATCTTGAAGAAGAACACCACGTATATACAAAATCTCTCATTCAGGATGCAAAAGACTATGGAAATCGTGCTTGGGATGTACATGGGACTCAATATCCGGAGCTGAATCAAATAAAATGGTATGTTGAAAAATTATCGCAGAAGTTAGATTTTCATCTGAGATTCAAAGAAGAAAAGTTTTTTCCTAAGGCTATTAAACTGTTTAATAACGATGGAATGGTGAAGGATGGCACGGTTCAATCTCTGGCTAAAGGAATTAAATTGATTCAAAAAGACCGTGAAGAAATTGAATATTTTATGCAGCGGATACGTGATTTATCTAACCAATTCACTCCACCAAAGGAAGCTTGTACTACTTTTCAACTGTTGTATTCTACCCTCAAAAAGTTAAACGAGGATATGGAAAAGCATCACTTTTTAGAAGAGCAGTATATCGTTTCAAAATTGAAATCAGAACTTAAAGCCTTGATGGGCTGATTGATCATGGTAACGGGAACGAAGAAAGAGCTTTTAGATTTGATCAAACTCCAAGGAGAACTGGCGGTAGATGAGTCGGTTGTAGAAATGGATTTGGCCAAAACTACGTTGCGAGAACATTTTATGCAGCTGGAAAGAGGCGATTATATTGAGCGTAGTTATGATCGCTCGGGCCGGGGGCGGCCAAGTTTGCGATTCCGGCTCACCCAAAAAGGACATGATTTGTATCCATCGCATGAAACAGAGATGATGCGTGAGCTGATTCAGTATTTGCAGATGGAAGGGAAGCAGGAGATTCTGGAAGATTTCTTTATGAAGTTCTGGGACGATCGTTACCGTAAGTTCAAGCATAAGCTGGAAGAAGTTAAGGAAGTATCAGATCACGAAAAGGCTAAAATAGTTCAGGAAATGTTGGATGAAGAAGGTTTTATGCCAGTTGCACAGGA
>JBDNFJ010000063.1:0-13912 GCA_041689895.1 Gracilimonas sp.
GGCAGTTGAGCAGAATTTGGGACCCAGCCGTCAATCTCGTTTTGGGGCGGAATGTCATAGATCTTTAAAAAATTCACAAAGTCATTAAAATCATTCCAAGAGCTGTCGGTCGCCGATACCAGCCGATATTTTACTGCTTTCTCTCCTTCTTCATTCAGCGTATAGGTGGTGAGATTTCCGTGCCAGGAGTCATCCTGCTTAATGAAATCAAAATATACCGCCTCGTTAATATTGATGGAAATACGCACATTGGGCTGTGCTTGCTTTAACGCAAGTTCTTCGGAAGTGGAGGTAGATTTTGTGGCCGAGCAGCTAATGCCTACAATGAACAAAAGTAGGGCGGATACGTAAGTTTTGAGTTTCATAAATCTCCAACAATCAATTGTTAACGGCCATTTCCTGTTCAATTACTTCTATATGGCTTTGATACTCTTCCCATTTGGAGTATCGATCGGTAAGGTCGGCTTTGAGTTGGTCATATTCTAATGAGAATTTTTTCACATTCTCGGCGTCATCGTAGAAATCGGGTTTCGCCATTTCTTCCTCAATTTCATCTATGCGAAGTTCTTTTGTTTCAATTTCCTTTTCCAATGCATTGATTTTCTTGCGAATTGGTTTGGTTTTGCGACTGAGTTCATTCCGCTGCTCGGCTTCCAGGCGTCGCTGTTCTTTTCGGGAAAGCTGTTGGTCTTCTGTTGTCTCTTTTTGAGGGGAAGGAACTGCTGAAGCAGCCTCAGCTTCCTCTTGTTTGCAGGTGAGATAGTAAGATACATTTCCCAAATACGTTTTGATGTATCCGTGCTGCACATCCAATACTTTACCCACAATGGGATCCAGGAAATCACGATCGTGTGATACAATGATGCAGGTTCCTTCATATTGCTGAATGGCCTGCCGTAAAATATTTTTGCTACTCATATCTAAGTGATTGGTCGGCTCATCAAAGATTAAAAGATTAGCTGGAGAAAGGAGCATTTTAGCTAAGGCCAGCCGACTTTTCTCTCCACCTGAAAGTACCTTAACTTTTTTAAATACATCATCTCCTTGAAATAGAAAACAACCAAGAATGGTACGTAAGCGACTTTCTTTTTCCCCAGAACCGGCTTCCATCAGGGATTCAAGCGCATCTTTTTTAGGTTTGAGTTCTTCGGCTTGATGCTGGGCAAAATAATTTACTGTCACGTTATGTCCTTCCACACGCTGACCTTCTTGGAAAGGTTCATTTCCTGCCAGAATCCGAATTAAGGTAGATTTACCGGCACCGTTTGGACCCACGACCGCAATTTTATCCCCGCGTTCAATTTCATAATCAATACCCGAAAAAACAGGGTTATCATCATAGCTTTTGTACAGATTTTCGAGCTTCATCACCACTTGCCCACTGCGTGGTGGCTCCGGAAATCGAAATGAAACGTTGCTCTGCTCTTCTTCCAGTTCAATACGGTCCATTTTTTCGAGCTGCTTTATACGGCTTTGAACCTGGCGGGCTTTGGTAGATTTGTACCTGAACCGGTCAATAAATTCCTCGGTTTCTTTAATCTGCTTTTCCTGATTCTTTTTGGCATTCAGCAGCAGCTCTTTTTCCTCCGCCCACTTCTTTTCATAAAAGGAATAATTGCCGGCATAATCACTAATTTCGCCACTTCTCAGCGCGAGCGTTCGGTTAGTGATGCCATCCAGAAAGGCTTTATCGTGAGAAACCACCACAACGGCGCCTTCATAACTATTTAGGAAATTCTCGATCCACTGCAGTGATTCTATATCTAAGTGATTGGTCGGCTCATCTAATAATAGATAGGTTGGCCGCTTCAAAAGCAGCTTAGCCAACGCAACACGCATCAGCCACCCGCCACTAAATTCGGTGGTGTTTCGGTGAAAATCTTCTTCGTTGAAGCCAAGCCCCATCAGTATTTTTTCAACTTCCGAGCGAAGTCCATACAAACCGGAAGTCTCCAGTTCTGTTTGGAGCTGCCCGTAGCGATCCATTAATTGCTCATACTCCTTACTGTCGTGCGCTACATCGGCAAGCTGCTCCTGGATTTTTTTCACCTTCATTTCCAGTTCAAACAATTCGGCAAAAGCGGATTCTACTTCTTCGATCACGGAAAGCGAGAAATCGGGATCAACTCCGTCCTGTGGAAGATATCCCAGCGTTTCACCGTTTGATAGAGCCGTAGTTCCGCCATCCGCTTCCTGAATGCCCATAATTATTTTCAGCAAGGTTGATTTCCCTGCACCATTTGGGCCAACCAATCCAATGCGTTCACCGGGATTTATAAACGTATGTATGCCGTCTAATAAAGCGCGGTCGCCCAGATGTAACGAGATGTTTTCTAATGCTAACAAAGTGTGATGAAGGTCTGAAAAGGTGAAAAAATTAGAAGTCGTGAAAATATGGATTAATATGCTTCAGAATGAAATAATTCCTCTGAACTTTTTTCGATGCCACCCATCAGATGCGTACACCTTCTTCAAAAAAATTGGTAACTCAGAATACCGTGTTAAATTTGCGGTCGGAAAATCTTCCTCAAATACAGTCCCAATTCAATAAATAAACCCTTAGCTTTGGGGGGAAATTCAAAAATCTGGATATGCAAAAAAAAGAAATTAACATTACCGTAGAACTGGATAAAGATAATGTGCCTACCAATATTGTGTGGAAGGCGGATGACATGCAAGGGGTAGAACAAGTGGAAACACGGTCGATGCTGCTCTCTCTTTGGGATTCAAAGCGCAAGGATACCCTAAAGCTGGATTTGTGGACCAAAGACATGACGACAGACGAGATGAAGATCTTTTTCCACCAAACACTGATTAGCATGGCTGATACCTTTGAGCAAGCTACTAATGAGGAGAACATAGCCGAAGATTTACGCGATTACTGTTATCATTTTGCCGACAAAATGAAAATTATTGATGAGGGTAATTAGGATTGAATCCCTGATCATCTTTTGTGAAAAAATAGAGCATTGAGAGAGAGTTCTTGGATGAGTGAATTCTATGGGAATAAAATACTTCCAAAACTCACTCCACTATCGCGTGCCTCTTCATCCCAAACGTCATAAGTGAGGATTTCGCCGGATAAGTCAGGAAATGCACGCAGGAAAGAATAAAGCGGTGGGTAGCCACATATTCGATACGGATCATATTTTTCACTCATCAGCTTTAGTATTTGATCGGCGTTGCCATCCGCCCCGTGATCTAAAAAAGATTCATCAAACTTTCGCACTTCATCAAAGAGTTCTTTGGCTGGCTTTTGATCCCCGAATTTCTTCCCGATGTGCGCAAGATCACCGCTAATGCAAAAGAAGGTGCCCTCATCATTTCCAAAAAGCTGGCTAAGCATTGAGGTAAATCTTTCTACCTGCTGACCCTGAAATCCATCGGCTTTATAAAAGAGCTCGTCCAGTCCTCCAATTAAAATAGGTACAATCGTAAAGTCGTGCTTCCAAAGATGATTTAGCAGCAACAGATGTAATTCAATGCTGTGTTCTATACGATGCGCTCGGTCTTTGAAGGTAATTCCATAATCCAGCTGGTTATCCTGAATTTGATGTGCGATTTTTTTAATGGCTTTGCGATCTGCCTTCACCGTGCCGTTTGGCATCTTAAAATCCTTGTTTATAATCACGAAGGGATACTCTTCATAAACATCGGGATACCATCCTGCATAATGCGAAGTTGCCAAAATAACCACTCGCTTTGGAGTGATATTTTTGATGGATGAAAAAGCTTTTACGTAGCTATTAAGCCCAATCCGATAATCAATATGTGGCGCGTAAAGAGCTTTTGCCGTATCAACTGGAGTGGTATCGGGCAATTTCTCGAAGGCTTCGTGTAAGAAATACTCCAGCTCAATCGGGTCCTCTGGATATGAAAATCCCGCCGTATTAGAGGGATGTACTGTACGGTGTTCGTACTCACTCTCAACCTGTTCGGCATATTCTTTAAAGTGAGGAGAATGTAGCAAAGCGTTTTCATCCAAAAACTGAACGTATTCTAACACCTGCTCTTTAGTAATTTCATCGGCGCCAAATTCGAGGATGTCGTTTATGCTCCGGCTTCCATCAAAAAGTGAAAATAGAGATTGTGCAGAATAAGGCACCGCAAAATCGGAAGTAGCATATCCCCGTTGGTCCTGGAAATATAGAAAGGTCTCCCCGTTTTGTTTGATAGGGATGATTTCAACATCATATCGAAGGGGTGGAATCGGATCGGTAAAAGAATCGAAAATAGTTTTGATTAACATAGGATTTTTGTGAAAGCTTGTGTGTATGAGTTAGTTTGAGCTGATTTCAAATATTTTTTCGTATTAAATAATAGATTCTTAAATCTAAATTAAAAGATGAAATAAAAAGATCGTAAGATGAATATAAAATCTATAGTCCACATAATTTTTTATGCGATAATATTCGTGATTACAGGCAGTATTTGTCAGGCACAAACTATTTATCAGACAGATTTTAATTATGGTATCATAGCTACTGAGTTGGAATCGGGTAAATCAACGCAAGTTTTACATCCAAATTTAAGTTATCCAGGAGGCATTTGGGTAGATACGAATACGGGAGAACTTTATTGGGCCGACTTATTTGCTGGAACTGTTATGATCGCCCCTGCCGATAGTGCTCAGCATGGAATGAGAGCTATCGCTAATTCGGTAGACCAAAACCTGGGCTGGCCTACAGATGTTGTGGCGGTGCCTGATTTGGATAGGATCTATTTTACGGTGAGAGAGGGATCAGATAGTGAAAAAGAAAGCGCTTTGTTTTCTATGAATTATGAGGGGCAAATATTGGATACTCTTTTAAGTGAGGAGGATGGCCTTGAGCGCCCCAATGGAATTGCAGTAGATCAGGTTAATAACATCATTTATGTAGCAGATAGTGAGGATGGCATTTTTCGGGTAAGTCCTTTTAACGATCAGATAGCCGGCCCGCTTGACAATGAGACGGACGATGCCAAAAGTGTTGCACTGGATCAGCAAAATGCTAAGCTGTATGTACTAACTGCTGCTGATGAAATTCAAAAAATGAATATTGATGGAACTGAAATGGAGGTATTGGTTGATTCCGGCTTTGTGGACGGAAACCAAATAAAACTTGACCTGGAGGAAGGTAAAATGTACTGGACCAGTGATGGGGATAGCTGGGAGGAAATACCAGGAAAAATTCAACGGGCTAACCTGGATGGCAGCGGACTGGAAGAAGTGTATACAAATGAAGAATACGCATTTTCCGGCTTATTCCTGGATACCTCAAGCGATGAAATGTATGTAACAGCAAGAAATCCATCTTCAGTGCTTAAGATGGATATGGCAGGTACAACGATATCCGAAATTTATAATGAAAATAATTCCGGCTTGGTAGATCCCCGGGAAATGGTTTACCATGAAGGCACCGATGAGTTGATTTGGACTCGGGATGGAGATACCGATTATGATGTACCTTACCATGTTATTAAAACTGCGGCAGACGGTAACGGTGAATTGGAAACCTTATTTAGCAATGATGCCGAAATAAATTCACTTGAATTAGATGAGGAAAATGGACGCCTTTTTTGGGGAATTTCCCATGGTTCTGAGGCTCAGCTATATGTAGGGGATATAGATGGCAATAATGAAGAAATGCTGCAGGAAGTAAGTTCTGCAAGAACAACCCGAATTCGAGATATTGACTATAACGCCTCCACTAACGAAGTATTTTGGATAGTTGATGGTAGCGAATGGATAGAGGGAATTTACAAGATGCAGGTTGAAAGTGATGCTAGTAGTCGAATTCACGAAGCAGAGTATTTAACTGATTTGGCGTACGATGCATCCATAGATAGCTTGTTTGCTTATGGCTATAGCGGAATCATTAAAGTTGCTACAGACAGTTCCGGTTATGAGGAAATTATCATTGAAAGTGGGCGTCCGTGCGACCTTGCAATTTATGAAAACCGTCTGTATTGGGGTAATAATGGGGGGCTTTTTAGTTCAGATTTAGCCGGTAACGATTCCGTGTTGGTAAATACCAGATCGGTTGGAGAAGGAATGTCTTTTGTATTTGGCCCGGATATCACCTTTACCAGTACGGAGCATGAGCTGTCTGAAACTTCTATACCTAATCGTATTAGTTTAAAGCAGAATTATCCGAATCCTTTCAACCCAAGTACAAGCATTCAGTTTACGCTACCCAGAACAGCGAATATAAGCTTGAAAGTATATAATATGCTTGGGCAGGAAGTGTCCACCATATTTGAAGGTCGAAAAAACAGGGGAGAGTACAGTCTTAGATTTGAGTCCAAAAATCTTGCCAGTGGGGTATATTTGTATCGCTTGCAAGCAGAGGAGTTCAGCCAGACTAAAAAGTTTACACTTATCAAATAAAGAAACTTGAATAAATGATTTCTGGGCTTTCCGGAAAACTGGTAACCCTCGCTCCTTACTGATGTAATAAAAAAAGGGGGAGGGGATTATAGCAATGCAATAGTTCGATGCCTTACTAATTTAATTCAGCTTTAATAGAGTTAAATTGTTTTATTTTTCAGCCTCCCGCATTTCCCGGCACTCGCAATGGATGCCATATTTTTCACAAAGGGGATGATCCGGCGGTTTTGAGAACCGGGCTTTACATGCATTTCGCCCGTGAAAAATCATCAAATGCGATACATCCGTCCAGCTTTCTCTGGGAAATAAGGCCATCAAATCTTTCTCAATTTTTGCCACATTCTTTTTCTCATTGGTGAGGCCAAACCTGTTTGCAATTCGTTTTACGTGCGTATCTACCACCACCCCCACATTTATATGGAAGGCATTGCCTAATACCACATTTGCTGTTTTGCGGGCAGCCCCACGCAGCTTCAATAAATCATCCATATTTTGAGGGACTTCCCCTCCAAATTCCTCCACTAAAATGTGAGACGTTTCTTTTAACGATTTTGCCTTATTCCGATAAAAACCGGTAGAACGCACCAGCTCCTCCAATTCCTCCAACGGAGCATCTTTCATGAGCTCAGGAGTGGGATAGGTTTCAAACAAAGCCGGGGTTGTTTTATTTACCCGAACATCGGTGCACTGAGCGCTCAGAATAGTGGCAATTAACAGCTCAAAAGGATTTCGGTGATTTAGCTCACAATGAGCATCCGGATAATGGATGTATAGCTCTTTCAGGATTTCAGCGGCACGCTCTTTTTGCTTCTTAGTTTTTTTGGGCACCTTGGGCAATTTGGATTGAGATTTTGAAGGCATGAATTGAGTAGATATTTAAAATTCGTATAAGTCCAATCGTCATAAATGCATCATCAAACGTAAGGGAAAGCGTGGTTTAATGCGAGATGTTTCATCTAAAAACACAACATAATCATGCGGAATCTATACTGGAAAAGAACCTGTTAGAATAAATCTGGACTCTGTCTAAAATTCCTTGTTCAAAGTTCCACATTCGATGTGCATATGCTTATCTTTGGCGCTCACAAGATTTTAAATTGTAAAAAGTATTCACTCCCATGTCGAATTTGGACAGTCTCGATAAAATTGTATCACTGGCGAAAGCACGCGGTTTCATTTTTCAATCTTCCGAAATTTATGGCGGACTTAGTGCCGTGTACGATTACGGGCCCCTTGGTGTAGAACTGAAGCGCAATATCCGCGATGCTTGGTGGAAAGAGATGACTCGTCGCCATGATAATATTGTTGGGCTTGATGCCTCCATTTTCATGCATCCTAAAGTGTGGGAAGCCAGCGGCCACGTAGGCGGATTCAACGACCCCATGATTGACGATAAGCAGTCGAAGAAACGCTATCGCGCCGACATGATCATAGAACAGCATATCGCCAAGCTTCGGAAAGATGAGAAGACTGAAAAAGCAGATGAGCTCCAAGAGCTGTTAGACACCACCGGCTCACGCAAAAGCTTGACGGAAGATTTGTACGATATCATCATTGAGAATGAAATTCGTGCTCCTGAATCTGGCGCTTTCGACTGGACCGAAGTGCGTCAGTTTAACCTGATGTTCAAAACGCAATTCGGCTCCACTTCTACCGAAGAAGACGGCGTGTATTTGCGTCCTGAAACCGCGCAGGGAATTTTTGTGAATTATAAAAATGTGCTGGATACGGCCAGGGTTCAGATTCCTTTTGGGATTGCTCAAACCGGAAAAGCCTTTCGTAACGAAGTAGTTGCGAGACAGTTTGTGTTTCGTATGCGTGAATTTGAGCAGATGGAAATGCAATATTTTGTGAAGCCGGGAACCGATGAATCGGAATATGAGAAATGGCTGGAAGAACGTATGGCATGGCATTTATCGATGGGAATTCGGAAAGAGAATTTACGCGTAGCGCCACATCCCAAAGATAAGTTAGCACATTATGCGCGCGCAGCGGCCGACATTCAGTATAAATATCCCATTGGCTGGCAGGAGATGGAAGGAATTCATAACCGAACTGATTTTGATTTAAAACAGCATCAGGAGTACTCCGGGAAGAAGTTGGAGTATTACGATCAGAAAAATCAGGAGCGCTTTACCCCTTATGTAATCGAAACCTCTGTTGGTCTCGATCGCCTTACTTTAATGGTACTTTGTGATGCGTACCGCGAGGAAGAAGTAGATGGCGATACTCGTGTGGTATTGAAGATGAATCCAAAATTGGCTCCTATTCAGGTGGGTATTTTTCCGCTCATTAAAAAAGATAAACTGCAAGATTTGGCGCACAAAATAAAAGAAGACCTTCGGGATGAATTTTCTGTGCTATACGACGATTCCGGCTCCATTGGTAAACGATATCGTCGTCTGGATGAAGCAGGGACACCATTTTGTGTGACCGTTGATTTTGACGGGGTAGAATCGGAAGGAGAAGATACGGTAACCATCCGCTACCGCGATGATATGAGCCAAGAGCGTGTGCCGGTTTCTGAACTTGCTGATGTAATCCGCAATGGAATGAAAAACTGGAAACCGGAGTAGGGTCTAAAGTATAGTCCCATCAAAAAATAAATAAGGAAAGTGTGTGGCTGCGCGCCAATAAAAGGGTCTTTAGATCTGATATTATAGGAGGAGTAATTGTAGTATAAAAGAAAGCAGTACACTCACTTAGTGATCAATAAAATTACGATAAATTGCCGAAAGCAGCAGATTGCCTGCAAATAGGTTTATAAGAGTAAATAATAGTTCTGTTTTTTCGGAGAATGTGCTTATATTTCAAACCTTTTTCGGATAAGAAATTGAACGCAAAAATATCCTGATTCATGAAACGTACGTACCAACCAAGTAATAAGAAGCGTAAGAACAAGCACGGTTTCCGCGAGCGAATGGCCACTAAAAATGGTCGCAAAACATTAGCGAATCGCCGTAAGAAAGGCCGTCATAAGCTCACTGTTAGTGATGAGAAGAAAGGAGCGAAGTAACATTACGGCTGATTCTGCTCGTAGATTTACTTTACCTAAGTCTCAAATTTTACGTGGCAAGCGAAATTTTGAGGCGCTTTTTTCAAGTTCCTCAATACTCACCTCTTCAAATGTGAATCTTCGTTATGCTACCTACCCCAAAGCTAACAAACCAATGCTTGTTGGCTTCATTGCTCCAAAAAGAATCGGTAACGCTGTACATCGTAATCGCGCAAAACGCCTCCTTAAAGAGGCTTACCGTTTAAACCAACACATCATCACCGAATTGCCAAATATAGCCGAAATGGGACTTCAATATGCTTTAATGGCAAAGCACGCCAATCTTACTTTCGATTCGGTTCAATCTGATGTTATACACCTGATGGAAGAGATGCGAGATAGGCTCACCCAAAAGAAATCACCCTTTTAAAAACCAATACCCTTGGATAAGAATACCGTTACCGGATTTGTTTTAATTTTTGTGCTCATGTTGGGATGGTTTTATTTTACCATGCCTTCAGACGAAGAAGTAGCCCAACAGCGTGAAGAAAAAGCCCTGCAAGATAGTCTGGCTCAAATTGAACAAACTCGGCAAGATTCTTTAGCCGCACTTAATGCTCCCGAACCTGATAAAAAAGAGCAGGAAACGTTGATAAGCGAAACGCAGGATAAAGCTCCTGAAGCTAAAGGTTTGTTTTCGGAAAGCAAGGTAACGGAAGAAACTGAAATTGTAGTAACCACACCACTTTACACCGCTACTTTTACCAATCGTGGCGGTGGCCCAAATTCATTCATATTACATGAATATGATACGTGGGATGGCTATCCGGTTCAGCTAATTAACGACAGTACACATTCTGCCTACAACATCGGGCTGCTTTCTACCGATAACTACAATATAGAAACGCAAAATATTCTATTTAGTCAGACAACGCCAGGTTCATCTATGCGAATTGCAGAAGGCGATCAGCGTGAAGTTCAGTATGAGCTTCAGCTTGAAGATGGGCGAAAAGTTGTGATTACTTATACGCTGAATGGTAACAATTATCAGATGAAGGCTGATGTGCAGTTTGTTGGTCTCAAAGACTATGTGGTGGGTGGCAGCATCGACTTTGGCTGGAACAGCCCGATGAAATTCACGGAAAAAGATCACTCCCAAGATGCGTTAGCAACATCCGCGTATGTGCACGCAGGTGGTGAGCTCGAGCCATTTAAGGTTAAAGACCCCGGGCGTAATGAAAACAACATAAATGGCAATATTGATTGGGTAGCCAGTAAAACAAAATTCTTCGTACAGTTAATTAAACCCCTCTCTCCAACCGATGCCGCCATGCTTGTTGGAGAAGTGACAGGCAAAAGTGATAACCCCAATACTGAGCATCGCTATAAAACGGCTATCCGAACCGATCTTGATGAAAATGGATCGGCATCCTTTAAGCTATATGTTGGACCGATGGAGTATCGGGAAATCATAAAAGTGGACGATCGTGCCTACGATATGGTTGATATTGGCTGGAGCTGGTTACGATGGTTCTCAGAGCCTTTTGTACGATGGATTGTGATCCCGGGTTTTGAGTTCTTGAATACATTTATTCCCAGCTTCGGGGTCATCATCATTATTTTTGCTTCATTTGTGAAGCTTGTTCTATCGCCGCTTACTTATAAGAGTTTTAAGAGCATGGCTGCCATGGGTGAACTTCAACCCCAGATGGCAGAGCTTAAGGAGAAGTTCAAAGACAATCCCCAGAAGCAGCAAAAAGAAACCATGAAGCTGTATCGCGAAAATAAGGTGAATCCGCTGGGCGGGTGTTTGCCGAATTTATTGCAGTTTCCCATTTTGGTAACTTTATGGCGTTATTTCCAGAACTCCATTTTAATCCGACAGGAAGGTTTCTTGTGGGCGCATGATCTTTCAGCACCGGATTATATAATCCACCTGCCGTTTGACATACCATTTTTAGGAGAACACATTGCTGGATTTGTACTTCTGATGACCGCTGCTATGATGGTACAAAGCAAGCTGACCGGTGGCATGAGCGGGGGTGGAGGAAGCAGTCCCATGGCCAGCCAAATGAAAATTCTACAGTACATTTTCCCATTGATGCTTTTGTTTGTATTTAACAACTTTGCTTCAGGCCTAAGTTTGTATTACTTGGTGTTTAACGTACTGTCTATTCTTCAGCAGTTCTTCATCAAGCGCAGTATTCATGGTAAGAAAGAAGCGACTGCTTAACAGATTCTCATATAATGGTGTTAAATGTTACCTTCTGTTTGAACAATTAGCACCTTTATATTTTGCTGAGCAAAGCACTTTCTCATTTTCCACAATTTCGATTTCGTGAGGGCGAAAAACGTCTTTGGAATCCCATTCTGAAGAAAACTTTTGTCACTCGCCCAGAAGAGCAGGTTCGCTTAGCCTTAATCGATTATCTAACACTTGAGACCGAGTTTTCCGCACATCGCATCTCCTTTGAAAGCCCCGTGAAGCTGGTGGGCGATAAGTCTCAATCCCGAACAGATATTATATGCTACGATCAAGATTTTAAGTCACTGTTGTTAGTAGAGTGTAAGGCGCCGGAAATTAAGCTGGATGAAAAAGCGGCTATTCAGGTGGCCCGCTACAATCAAAAAGTAGGCGCACCTTATATTTTGGTAAGCAATGGCGTGTTAGATTTCTGGTTTGAAATAATTGAGGGTAAGATTCGTCCAAAAGTTGAAGTACCCCCTCCCTTTCAGCCCAATGAAAATAAAACGCTTACAAGAGATTACTCCTACTGGCAGGAGCGGGGATTTGTGGGCGGAGAGTTGGCACCCAGATTTCGAAATTTTGCCACTTCAGCATGTAAGGAACTATTTACGGATGCGTATCAACCCATAAAATATCTCGGCTTTGAAGCTTACCCACCCGAATTTGCTTTAGGACATTATTACCGGATTTTTGGCTTCAGGAAAGATCTGAAAGTAGCTATTTCAGTAGCTTCAAATTCCTTTGGAGGAACCCGCTTAAATGCTATCCTGAATGAGGAAAGCATAAATACCGCTTTCTGTACTGTTTCTTTAGATTTGATTGCCAATGAAGCGGCTACCAACGCTGAAATCCACTCTGCACAGGGAACCAGAGAGATTGATGTTAGAGCTGCATTTGCCTTTAAAAGCAAGCAAACCATTGCCGATTTACTGCCCGAAATCACCAGTTTATTGGTTAAACATGCCTAAGCTCACGGGTCGATATTAATCGGACGTTTCAGTATTTTTGAAGTACTCAAGTTATTATAAAAATCTGAGAGCTGACGTTCACACCCATCTCGGCGAAAGGCCGACTGTTATATTGAACTCAGGTTACAAAATCGTTCATTAATGGATTGCAAGATGTATAAAAAACACCGCGAAAAATTATTCTCACTATTTGATGAAAACCAAAACGGAGTCGTATTTATTCAAGGTTCTGACATATTATATCGGAATGAAACGGATTATGAATACCCGTTTCGGCAGGAATCGAGTTTTTGGTATTTAACAGGAGTGAACGAACCGGAGTGCGCCCTTATCTTGAATTTGAAAACAGAGGAGTATCATTTATTTGTTCCCAAACGGGATGCGCAATACGCGGTGTGGCATGGATATGTGAAGTCTTTGGATGCGTATCAGCAGCAATATAAACCCGATCATTTGCATTACGGGAACGAGATTTTAACTGTACTGAATAAGATTAAACCCGAAAAAGTATATTGCCTTTCTGAAACGGATGCCGAATTTATTGAGGATTTGGATAGAGATTTTGAAGCCGATGTGGAAGCATTGCATGATGCACTAACCTATTGCCGGGTGCTAAAAACGGAGGCCGAATTGGAATACATGCGTAAATCAGCCGAAGTAAATAATTTAGCTCACACCGAAGTAATGAAGGCCATTAAGCTGGGCATGTACGAATATGAGCTAAAGGCGATATTCACTAAAATTCAGTACGAACACGGTCTCCAACTGGACGCTTACAACGGAATTTTTGCGGGAGGTAAAAACAGCGCCATCCTTCATTATGTAGAAAATACCAGTAAAATAAAGGATGGAGACTTGTTTTTGCTGGATGCCGGGCATGAATATCAGGGATATGCCTCGGATTATACCCGCACGTATCCGGTAAATGGGAAATTCACAGCTATTCAGGCTGGCGTGTACGATGCGGTGTTGAATGCTTTAAACTCCTGCATTGAGAAAGCCGTAACCGGGGTGAAAATGGAAGACCTTCATCTACATGCGGCCCGTACCATTATGGAAGGGTTAAAGGCCGTAGATTTGGTAAAAGGCTCAGTAGATGATTTAATGGAAAACGACATCTTCGCCTTATTTTTCCCACACGGCTTAGGGCATTTTCTTGGCTTAGATACGCATGATGTAGGAGGATATCCAAAGGGTGTTGAACACATCGACCGCCCGGGCATCCAATATCTACGGGCTCGTCGTGATCTGCAGCCCGGAATGGTGATTACTATTGAACCCGGCGTATATTTTGTGCCGGCTTTATTGAATCCCGCCATGAAAGATGACAC
>JBDNFJ010000064.1:0-3070 GCA_041689895.1 Gracilimonas sp.
CCTGTCTCCCGGTTTTTGCCAGAATACATTCAGAACAACTTTTACAAGCAAATTGGGTTTGTGACCGCTGCACTGCTTTTAATGATAAGTGTGCAGTTCGTCTCCCCTCGTTCCTTTATCCAAATTTCTTACTTATTCTATGCTTTTGGGCTCCTTTTGATGGTACTCACTTTAATTTTTGGGAAAGAAATAAACGGAGCCAGAAGCTGGTTTGGCATAGGCTCATTTGGTGGGCAAAGTAGTGAGATTATGAAAGTAGCCACCATCCTCGCCGCTGCCAATTACTTAACCAGCCGTCGCGATATCAGCGCAGAAAATGTACGTTCCGCATTAGTAGCCGTAGTTATTATTCTAATTCCCGCCGCGCTGGTGTTGCTTCAAAACGACTTAGGCACCGCTCTCATTTTCCTAAGCCTGATTCCTGTTATGCTATTTTGGTCAGGGCTGCCTTATGGTGTTTCTCTTTTCATTATTTCCCCGGCCATTATCACTTACGTAACGGTAATTGATTGGTACTACGGAGCCATTGCAACGATTATCTTAGCCTTTATTATCTTTTTTGTACAACGGCGTGTGTGGCTATCCATTACCTCTCTGATCACCGGATTGCTCACTACTATGGGCGTTCATCTGGCGCTGACACAAATCCTAAAACCACATCAAATTGCCAGAATTGTTGCCTTTACAAACCCCTCATTTGACCCCATGGGAGCGGGTTGGAATATCATTCAAGCAAAAACCGCTATCGGTTCGGGAGGATTGGCTGGTAAAGGATTTTTGGAAGGAACGCAAACCCAGCTCAAATTCTTACCCGAACAGTGGACCGATTTTATCTTTTGTGTGATAGGGGAAGAATTCGGCTTCATTGGTGCCGCAATTGTCATCCTCGTTTTTCTATTTCTGTTCATACGCTTACTGAACATGGCAGGAAATCATAAACATCCATTTGCCCAGCTCGTAATCGTGAGTGTCACCTGCATCTTTTTCATTCATTTTTTCATTAATTTAGGCAGTGCTTCCGCTTTAATTCCCGTTATCGGGCTGCCGCTTCCATTCATCAGCTATGGGGGATCGGCCTTTTTGAGCAACACACTAATGTTGGCCATTTGCCTGAACATGGATTTTCATAAACGAGAACTCAGTATTTATAGATAGGGTAAGGCATCTCTATCGGGCCTTATCTTCTTTTTTTTGTGGTGCCCAACTTGAAAGAAGTGCGATGATACTTGGTATAGCCAAAATCTCTCAGTGCCTGTTTATGCGCTGCTGTTGGGTAACCCACATTTGAATTCCAACTATATTCGGGAAATTCATCATGCAGTTTCTTCATTAATTCATCCCTATATACTTTAGCAATAATGGATGCCGCAGCAATACTCATCGACCTATCATCACCCTTTATCAAGCACGTAAACGGGATCATAGTATCGATAAAACGATTGCCATCTACGAGCAAAAAATCCGGTAATGGCTCCAGCGAATCCACACATTTTTGCATGGTTTCTAACGAAGCCCACAGAATATTCAATCGGTTAATTTCTTGAATACTCCCCTCTTTAACAGACCAATACAGTGCTTCTTTTTTGATTTTTTCACTTAATCTTAACCGATCTGCTTCTTTAATCTTCTTGCTATCTCTGATTTCCGGAATATCGGTATCAGGACGGAAAATAACGCCTGCGGCTACTACCGGTCCTGCCAAGCAACCTCTCCCCACTTCATCCAATCCCATTACATTATTATATCCTTCACCCCAAAGCTGTCGTTCAAATTTTAACCGATCGTTTTTTGATGATGCTTTCATTCAACCACTTTGGTTTACATAGTTAATGGGCAGATGATACTATTCTTTTCCTAAAATATGGAACTCAATCATCAAACTAAGTATTTGTAATAGAAAAGGGATTTTTATGCATTTTAAATATTTTGAATGGGACGAACGGTTTGCCAAAACAAACGGGAAAACTCCCTTTGACACACTCTGGGATCTTTTCCAGCAGTTGCTAACTATTTCAAGTGGCGAAGTATCTCAGGCACTTAGCTGGCTTACCGAGCTGGACAAAGAATACAACATTACCGATCAGTTTGAAGACGGTTATTCTTTAGGTGATTTTATGGACGATTTGAAAGATCGCGGATATATCAAAGAAGAGGGAAAAGGTGGTGCTGGTTTTTATATGACTAAAAAAACGGAACGAAGTCTCCGAAAACGATCCTTGGAAGAAATCTTTAAAAACCTCGAAAAAGGAGGTATTGGGGATCATAAATCACCCCATACCGGACGTGGATTGGAACGGCAGCCAGAAAGCCGTAAATGGACGCAAGGTGATGATATCGGGCAAATCAACAGCGTGGGCACCATGCTAAATATGTTGAATCATAGTTCGATCGATGCTTTTAATCTTCAAGAAGATGATTTAGAAGTGTACGAGACCGACCATTATACTTCGGTGGCTACCGTCTTACTGATCGACTTGAGTCACTCCATGATTCTGTATGGGGAAGATCGCATCACTCCTGCAAAAAAAGTGGCCATGGCTTTATCTGAACTCATTATGAATAACTATGCTAAAGACTCGCTCGATATTGTAGCCTTTGGAAATGAAGCATGGCCTATTTCTATTAGCGATCTCCCCTATCTCAAAGTTGGGCCTTATCACACCAATACTAAACAAGGGCTGGAATTAGCGCGACACATTCTGCAGCGGAAAAAATACGCTAACAAGCAGATTTTCATGATTACGGATGGGAAACCTTCATGCATGCTTGAAAATGGGAAATTGTACAAAAACAGCTTTGGGTTAGATCGTAAAATCATCAATAAGGTACTGGATGAAGCTGTGAAATGCCGTCGCGATGATATCACAATCACTACCTTTATGATTGCCCAAGATCCCTATCTGCAAAGTTTTGTAAGGGAAATGACTGAAGCTAACAAAGGAAAAGCATATTTTGCTTCATTGGATGATTTAGGTGGATATATTTTCGAGGATTACATCCGAAATCGAAAGAAAAACGTGAAATAAGCCAATATGATGCTATTGACCTCAACTTTGATTGCATAGGCAAA
>JBDNFJ010000065.1:0-3508 GCA_041689895.1 Gracilimonas sp.
CACGACCATATAGATCCCTGTCTTCACAGGGATGATTTTGGGTGGGGAAATACTCAGTACTCAAAACAAAACCCTACCGTCATTCCTGCAAACCTGTCCCGACAGGCTTGTCGGTGAGGCAGGAATCCATAGGCTTGCTAACACACCATTTCTCAATTCTCGTAATTCGCAGTTTAATGTAGATGAGGTCTGGGTTTTTCGCTCGTTTTACTGGAAGCTGGAGCTTCCGGGCTTGGGTTACGAAGATGGACATTCGTAACCAGGTTTAAATAGCATGGAGACACAAAGAGAAATCTTTAGTCGAAATAAGGTGAGAAACCAGCCTGCCTCGAATTAAATTACGGGCAGTTTGCCTTCAAACATATTCTCGAATTGTACATCCGCAACATGCTCATCCAATAATAAACTTAGCACATCGCCAACTTTTGAGCAGGTTATAAAATGGGTTGAATGAAGATCTTGCGTTACCAATCCTTTTTTAATCATGAAATCGATATTGGTATTAATTAACTCCGCTTCTTCCATAAGCCCAAAATGTTCCAGCATCATGCTTGCCGACAAAATGGTGCCAATTGGATTGGCCATATCTCTGCCAGCTGCTTGCGGATAACTGCCGTGAATTGGCTCAAATAAAGAGGTTTTATCACCAATTGAAGCCGAAGGCAATAACCCAATGGAACCGGTAATTACGCTGCTTTCATCCGAAATAATATCCCCAAACATATTCTCTGTGAGGATTACATCAAACTGAGTCGGCCGTAAAATAATCTGCATAGCGGCATTATCTACATACAAATATTCCACTCCCACTTCGGGATAGCTAAAGGCAATAGTTTGCACCGTCTGGCGCCATAAGCGTGAGGTTTCCAGCACATTTGATTTATCGATGAGTGTGAGCTTCTTTCGCCGTTCCATGGCTGCTTCAAAAGCTAATTTCGCAATCCGGCTGATCTCATCGGTTGTATAAACCGAGTGATCATAAGCTGTTTCCCCATCTTCCGAACGTCCTTTTTCACCGAAATATATACCACCGGTCAGTTCCCGATACACTACTAAATCGGTTCCTTCAATATGCTTTCTTTTCAAGGGTGAACGGTTGATGAGCGACGTGTAGGTTTTAACCGGACGTATATTCGCATATAACCCCAACTCTTTCCGGAGACGAAGCAGCCCGTCTTCAGGACGTACTTTAGCAGACGGATTGTTATCGTATTTAGGATCGCCAATCGCTCCAAACAAAATGGCATCGGAATTCACGCACAAATCCAGCGTTTCTTTAGGCAATGGATCTCCGGTTGCTTCGATAGCCACTGCTCCCACCAATCCTTTTTGGTAGTTAAAATCGTGCCCAAAGCGATGTGCAATGGCTTCCATTACCTTGACGGCCTGTTTGGTTACTTCCGGCCCGATGCCGTCGCCCGGTAAAACTGCAATGTTCTTTTTCATTCCTTAAAACTCTACGTGTTGTTGTTCAAATGACTTAATTTTGTCTTTTTGGCTGAGTAAATAGTCAATATCATCGTACCCTTTAAGCATACACATTTTTTTGAATGGATTGATAGCAAAAATCTCGCTACTTCCATTGTCCAGTGAAATACGCTGATCTTCCAAATCTATTTTTATGGGCGTAGATTGTTTTTCCTGTACATCCTCAAAAATCTGCTTAAGAAAATCTTCACTCACTTGTACCGGAAGCAAACCGTTATTCAATGCATTTCCTTTGAAGATATCGGCAAAATAGCTGGAAACCACTGCTCTAAATCCATAATCATGCAAAGCCCAAGCCGCATGCTCCCGACTCGATCCGCATCCAAAATTTCGTCCTGCAACCAGAATTTTTCCTGAGTATTGATCGTCATTCAAAATAAAATCCGAATTCGGAGTTCCATCTGAATCATATCTCCAGTCGCGAAATAGGTTCTTGCCGAAACCATCTCTTGAGGTGGCTTTCAAAAAACGAGCCGGAATAATCTGATCGGTATCAATATCCTCAATAAGAAGAGGAACTACGGGGGATGTTAAAATTTCAAATTTCTCCATAATTACACCGCTATATTTTTTGTTTCAACTGCTCTGGGATCTACAATCTTGCCTTCAATAGCAATGGCCGCTGCCGTTAGTGGGCTCACCAATAACGTACGAGCCCCGGGACCTTGCCGCCCTTCAAAATTTCGATTTGAGGTAGATACACAGTAAGCTCCTTTGGGTATTTTGTCTTCATTCATCCCAAGGCAAGCAGAGCAGCCAGACTGCCGAAGCTCAAAACCTGCTTCTGCTAAAATGGTATCAATTCCTTCTCTTTGAGCCTGCTCTTGTACCTGCCGTGAACCGGGTACAATCATCGCCTCTACATGTTCGGCTTTCTTTTTGCCCTTCACATAATTGGCTACAATACGTAAATCTTCGATTCGACTATTGGTACAGCTTCCTATAAACACATGATCAATTTTCATACCAAGTAGAGGGTCTCCGGCCTTCAGCCCCATATATTTTAATGATTTCTGAAGCGACTCCGGATTTTCAACTTCCTCGGGTGTTGGTATGTTTGAGGTGATTTTAATTCCCGTTCCCGGATTGGTTCCGTAGGTAATCATGGGACTAATATCATCCGCCTGAAAACGATGTTCCGTATCAAAAGCGGCTTCATCATCCGAATACAATTCCTTCCAGTGATTTACGGCATGCTCAAATTCATCTCCTTTGGGAGCAAACTTCTTGCCTTTCACGTATTCAAATGTAGTTTCGTCAGGGGCGATGATTCCACCGCGAGCGCCCATCTCGATGCTCATATTACAGATGGTCATTCGCGCTTCCATCGAAAGCTGCCAAATAGCCGAGCCTGAGTATTCCACAAAATGCCCGGTTCCGCCCCCGGTTCCTAACTTCGAAATGATATACAAAATGATGTCTTTAGCAAAAATACCTTCTCCCAACTCGCCGTCAATAGTGATGCGCATAGTTTTCGGCCGTTCCAATAACAAGCATTGGGTAGCCATCACCTGCTCCACTTGCGAGGTTCCGATTCCAAAAGCTATGGCTCCAAATGCTCCATGTGTAGAGGTATGACTATCGCCACAAACAATGGTCATGCCTGGTTTGGTGATGCCCAACTCCGGACCAATTACATGAACAATTCCTTGAAAAGGATGTCCAAGTCCATATAGCTCAATCCCAAATTCTTCACAGTTTCTCTTGAGCGTATCTACCTGAAGTTTGGATAACACATCTTTAATAGGAAGATGCTGATTTTTGGTGGGTACGTTGTGATCGGCCGTGGCTACGATTTTATCCGTGCGATGAATATCAATGCCTCGATTTCGGATTCCACTAAAAGCTTGGGGGCTGGTTACTTCATGAATCAGATGTCGGTCGATATATACAACCTCTAAGCCACCTTCAACCTGTGCTACTACATGTTGGTCCCAAACCTTCTCAAATAACGTTTTTGACATAAACTACTTTACTGCTATTCATAACTCCAATTTCTACTAATAGGACACCTGCAAAA
>JBDNFJ010000066.1:0-12242 GCA_041689895.1 Gracilimonas sp.
GGCAAACTCCGAGTTATTTCTGATTCCATTTTCACCTTACTTCCAAATGCATTTCTTGTTCTAACCCCCGACAGTACGCTGGCTATAGAATTCCCAAATGCTCCACTATTAGTAATTGGTAGCCGATTTTCAGCACTTAATAATGCGACTGATGCTATCGTGATTCGTAATGCGCAGGGAAATCTTATGGATTCGCTCACCTACACCAAACAATGGGGCGGGAAAGAAGTTTCGTTAGAGCGACGAAGCTTCGATTACAGCGCTGTATTTCGAGCAAATTGGGGAGATTCTCCCGCCAGCACTTTTGGAACGCCCGGCAGTCCAAATCAAATTCAGCCTGATACAAGTCCTCCTGTAATCAAATCTACCGAGGTTTTAGCTGATGATGAGGTGCGGCTTATTTTTGACGAGCGTATTCAAGCTGACCCGGCACAGAATACTCAAAATTATGAGCTTTTCACCTCTTCATCAGATATTGCTACTCCCAGCATCCAAACAACACAATTCTTGGCTCCGGATACGGTTATAATTCGCTTCCAGACTCCTCTTCCACAAAAGCCGAAAGGCGTTTATTATCAGCTTCAGGTCTCAAATCAGATGGATGTATTTGGGAATGTCAAAGCGGAGCAAACAGGAGAGTTTTTCATCATCAAGTATGCGCAACCCGATTCGGGGAAAGTGTTTATAACCGAATTTCTATACGATCCTCCGGAGCTATATTCTGAATTTGTGGAGATATACAACGCTACGGACAGTACTTTCAATTTGCAAAACTGGACGCTAAACGATAACTCCGGTAGCCCAAAAGTGATCTCAGATACGGACGTTATGCTCAATCCCAATTCCTATCTCATCCTTACCCCAGACAGCGTTATTTTTGAACACTATCCCAATGTTAATTTCCTGGCTTTGGGGAGCCGATTCTCAGCACTTAATAATGGTGAGGATGCCATTGTTTTGCGAGATAAAAGCGGAGTCTTGCTCGACTCGCTTAGCTACACCTCGGCCTGGGGTGGGAAAGAAGCTTCGGTTGAGCGACGCAGTATTCAATTTACTGCAACGGCTTCCCCAAATTGGGGAACTTCACCGGCAGTAGAAAAAGCTACGCCTGGTGCTCCAAACGCCATTCAGCCTGATACAAGTCCTCCCGGAATAGAGCAGATGAACGTGATAAACGACAGCACTTTGCAGGTTATTTTCAGCGAGCAGGTTCAGAAAAACACGGCAATTTTGGGCACTAATTATTCCTTGGAAGTGCCCTTAGATTTATCTGAGAATCTTCCACCCATTCAGGTCATTAAGTATTTGCCACCCGATACCGTTCTGCTCTTTTTTGAAAGAAAACTTCCCAGACAGCCACAGGGAACCCACTACAAATTAGTGCTGCAAAACCAGTCTGATATTTTCGGCAATACGGCTTCATCTTTAACCACACCATTTTTTCTGATTGATCTTAGCCCTGCAACAGCGGACGATGTGGCTATCAATGAATTTATGTATGACCCAGAGGTGCCTTATTCGGAGTTTATTGAGCTATACAATAATTCCAACAAAAGCTTCAATCTGGCAGAATGGACGCTGAATGATAATACCGGAAATCGGCATGCCATCAGCGATGTTCAACTCATTCTTCCTACCGAATCCTATTTGGTACTCACACCCGACAGCACTTTAATTGAGCTATTTCCCGATCGAAATATAGTAACGATAGGCACCCGATTTCCGTCGCTCAATAACAACACGGATGCTATCGTGATTCGGAATGAAAGTGGGCTACTTATCGACACGTTATCCTATTATTCTGATTGGGGAGGAAAAGGAGTTTCTTTAGAACGGCGAGATGCGGAAATCACTTCCATTTACAAAGAAAACTGGGGAGATTCTCCTGCTTCTGATAGTGCTACGGCTGGGTTGCCTAATCAAATTGGCCCGGATGTTATACCGCCTGTTTTTGAACAAACACTTATTGTAGCGAAGGATTCCATTCGGTTATTTTTTAGTGAACGGTTGGATTCAACCCAAGCCATGAAAATCAGTAATTATTCAATTACGCCCTCCCAAACTATTCAGGGTATTTCCAATTATAGCGGAGATGTGCTCACGTTAGTTCTTAATGCTCCACTTACCAGCGGGACCACGTATGCCATCGCCGCACAAAACCTTCGAGATATTTTTGGGAATACAACAAGTACGGCTTCCCTTGAGGTAGAATACACCGTGTTTTCGGAGGTGCAGTCCAAAGATGTACTTATTAACGAAATTTTATATCGCCGAAAGAACGCTAATTCAGAAGAGTTTATAGAGCTGTTAAATCGTACTTCACAGAATTTTAATCTTAGCGGGTGGACACTTTCAGATGCCACCGGTTCCACTAAAATTCCCGAAGGAACGGTTCTTGAAAAAGGAGCCTATCTGGTTTTAACCGACACCGATCCTTCACCGGTTCAAGCCAAACAAAAAGGAAATGTGCAAAGCGTTTATGTCTCCGGCTTTCCTTCTTTAAATGATGATGAGGATGCCGTTGTTATTAAAAATGCACAAGGCGAAGTAATAGACAGCTTGTTTTATAACAGAACATGGGGTGGAAATGAGCCAGGCGTTTCGCTTGAACGGCGAGATCCAGAATCAGCTTCCAACGATGCATCAAACTGGGGAAGCAGTACCGCGGAAAGTGGTCACACCGCCGGAAAGCAAAGCTCCATCTTTCAGATTGATGACATTCCGCCAAAGCTATTATTTGCTAAGTTACAGAAAGATGGTTCGGTATTTGTAGCCTTTACCGAATTTGTACAGGTGCAAAACACTCACTTTTCTATTAATGGAAAGAGCGCTCAAGTCACCGGGTATGATAGCCAAGATGCCAATAAAGTAATCTTAGATGGTCTTAGTTTTTCAGGCGAGGAATCGCTCATGCTTTCTTTGGATGAAGTAGGAGATTATAGAGGAAATACGGCTCAAAATTTATCCATTGAAGTGTCGCAACCTTTAGCGCCCGGCAATGTGGTTATTAATGAAATTTTATTCGACCCGCTGGCAAATACGGACGATAATATCCCCGACCAAGCCGAATATATTGAGTTCTACAATCGAGCGAATTATGCTGTTTCTTTGGATGGGTTTTTTATCCATGATGAGCCCGATGAAAATGGCAAAATCCGTGCGATCACACCTTATAACACTCAGTTTAAATGGATTCCAGCCAGTGGCTATATGGTGCTATATGCAGAAAACGAAGCCTCTCTATTTGCCGAAAGTAAGCTTGCCCAATACTTTGAGTTGCAAAAGGAAAAAGACACTTTCTTTATCCGCGCCGATCGCTCTAATCTTAGCCTTGCTTCATCTGATGACGCGGTATATCTCGCAGACAGCACGGGCGCCGTCATCGATTCCGTTTTCTTTGATAAAAGCTGGCAGAATCCCAATCTGTATGATAACAAAGGCGTGGCGCTGGAGCGTATTGATCCCGACGGACCAAGCAACAATGAAGCTAACTGGAGTTCCAGTACACGCGTAAGCGGAGGAACACCCGGAGAACAGAATTCTATCTTTCAGCAGGCAGGAGCCAATCCAGAGGACATCGGGATTCTGTTCTCTCCCAATCCTTTTTCACCTGACGATGATGGTTTTGATGATAATCTATTTATCAATTACACGCTGGATGAACCGGATTATTTGCTACGTGTTCGAATTTTTGACCGATATGGACGAGAAGTACGCGAGCTGGCCGATGGCAAACAAGCGGGTTTTGAAGGCTCTCTGATTTGGGACGGACTTAAAGATAACCGAAGTACAAACCGAGTTGGAATTTACATTGTACTTTTTGAGGCATACAATAGCGCCGACGGCAAAAATAGAACGTTCAAGAAAACCGTAGTACTTGCACGGAAATTTTAATGTTAATTTATGGTTTTGAATAGATAGTATTTTTTAAAGTAAATCAGCATATTTAGCTAAGGAATACAACAACAAACAAAGGCTTTGATATGGATCAACATTTAATGAAGGAGTTTTTTGAAGAGCAGTTTAAAAATACCTCCCGCTTCTTTTTATATAGAGATAAGCAGCTTCTCAAAGAAGCTAAATTCCAAGAATATGCCGAAGCTCAAATTAAAAAAGCTAGCAGAGTATTTTGGTCCATTACCTATCTTCTATTCGTGGGCTCTTGGTATGGAGTTATGGAATTTATAGAATACGGAAGCGATCCAGCGTGGATTCACCTTTTTATTGGACTGGCAAGCTGGGGAGTACTTATTGTCACGGGTTTCTTTGCTACCAAGGAATACTATGTAGTGAGAAGCTCCATGACTTTATTCCTGAAAATACTTCGAAATAACGAAAAAAAATCAGTCCCTTAATTAGAGTTTGGTTGGTCATTTGTGAAGCATCATTCTAAGCTACCTATTCCAACACTTTCAGCCCAACCGCGCCGACAATAATAAAGCTCAGGAATAAGAGGCGTTTGTAACCTGCGGGTTCTTTGAAGAATAAAATTCCCATAAGAACGGTGCCGGCTGCTCCAAGTCCGGTCCAGACCGCATAAGCAGTGCCCAATGGAATTCCCCGCATGGCGAGCGATAGAAACAGGAACCCAAAACCAAAAATTACTACTACCATAGCCAAACGGCCCGGCGTCTTCTTTTGAATGAATAGATTAATTCCCATGACACCAAAAATCTCACCGAAACTCGCTATAAATAAGTACACCCAATACACCATTATTCAAACCCCGTTTTATTTGGTTGATTGATTTCAGTAGCCGGCTCATTTGTAGTGATTTTGATACCAATCACACCAATGATAATCAAGCTGATAAATGCCCATTGTGCATAAGAGAAATCGGCTCCAAAAATAAAATAATCAACAAGCACAATAGCGGCCGCACCTGAACCCGTGAAAACCGCATAAACCGTCCCGGATGGAATTTTTTCGCAGGCTTTAATGATAAAATAGAAACTGAAAATAATAGCGACTATAGTTCCTGACCACTCTAAAAAGTTGGTAGAGTATCTCAGGCCAACAACCCAGAACACTTCTACAATAGCGGCAAAAGCCACATATAACCACGCTATATTTTTTCTCTCGTGAAGAAAATTATTTTTGTTTTCTTTCGATATCATATCTCTTTATTGAACCATTAACGCTTCCAATTCTAACTGAAAACAATAGGGAACTAACTCATTGGCTGATTGAAAAGCAACAAAATGCACGGCACAATCGGGAGGATTAAATTTCCTCAATAGTTGATGAGCTATTGCAACTGTATGACTCCGATTATTTGCTTCACATTCGTATTTTTGATCGGTTTGGACGAGAAGTACGCGAGCTGGTTGATGGCAAGCAAACCAGCTTTGAAAACTCTCTTATTTGAGACGGACTAAATGATAACGGCAGTAAAAATCAATTGAGAATTCACATTGTGCTTTTTGAAGCCTATAACGGCGCTAATGGAAAGAAAAAAAATTTAAGAAGACCACGGTTCTGACGAGAAAGTTTTAGCTGATTTATACTCTCTGTATTCTTTTACATTTCTCCCCCCTATTTATACCTTTCTTATCAAGGATCATGCACGCCTTCTGAAAGTTGATGCATAAAAAACCCAACAAACTGTTTAATGCTATTTCTTATTTGCAAGAAATCAATAATAACCTTCCCCTTTTCCATGTTAATGATTCTTAAAAGATCCATTTTTTTTTACAATTATTCTTGTTTTTTTATTGCCTCCTAAAACTTTGACTGCTCAGAATTCGTCTGATCTTCTACCCCAAACATTAGATGTATTTTTAGATTGCAGAACCGGGCGTTGCAATGAGTCTTACATCCGAGAAAAGATTCCATTTATAAATTACGTTCGGAATAAAGATGATGCCGATCTTCATCTTTTAATATCTACACAACAAACCGGTAGCGGTGGTAAAGAATTTACTCTTCAATTTATTGGCCATAATGAATTGACTGATATGAGCCGAAGTTTAACCTATTTTTCTGCAGAATCAGACACTGACGATGAGATCAGAAACGATCTCAATAACTATATAAAAAAAGGTTTATTCTTTTTCTTGCCTAACCTGCCTGTTTTTGAAAACTTAACGATCAATTATATCCGTAAAGAAATTGAGGATGAAGCAAAAACAATAGATGATTGGGATTTTTGGGTATTTGAATTAAATGCAGATGTAGATCTGGAAGGTGAAGAATCTGAAAAAGAATTTTCTTTGGAAGGTAATGCGAAAGCTGAAAGAATAACCCCTGAATGGAAGATAGAATTTGAAATACAACAATATCATAAACGGCGGAAATTTAACGATGATGATACAACTCGTGTCTTTAATACCGAAAGCCGTAAAGCAGATTTATTGGTTGTTAAAAGTATATCTAACCATTGGTCTTTTGGAGGTTCATCAAATGTACGTTCCTCAACACGCGATAACCTTGCACTTTTAACAGATGGAAGCCTTGCATTAGAGTACAGCGTTTTTCCGTATAAGGAGTTTACGGAACGCGAACTTACAATTTTGTATCGTTTCACGGGTGGATACAATGACTATAAAGAAAAGACCATATATGGAAAGTCTTCTGAGTTTCTACTTGAACACCAACTTAGATCCAATATTCGATTTACTCAGCCTTGGGGAAAATTTGAAACAGAGATCAATGCTTCCGCCTATCTACAGGACATGAGCAAGAACCGGCTGGTAACAGAATCTCAACTTAACTTTAGAATATATAGAGGTTTTTCCATATACATATCAGGCGAATATGCTTGGATCCGAAATCAGTTATCCATACCTGCTGGAAACATTACGGATGCTGAACAGCTTCTTAATCTACGTCAGCGGTTTACTTCTTATTCTTACGAGGTAAGATTTGGTTTGTCATTTTCATTTGGATCAATCTACAATAATGTAGTAAATCCTCGTTTATAAAGATCTTATCAATTTAAGCTCTAAACTCGCTACTAATGCACTGTATCGGAATGAATTCTATCCCATACATCTCATAACCCAACACTTATCTTCACTCCACCAAACCAATTGCGGGGAGCAGCAGGCTGATAATATCGGCCTCCAAAAGCGTTTAGATCATTTCCCAAACTGTAGGTCTCATTCAGTACGTTATCCATTCCTATAAAGAGATCAAGTAGCCAGTTGTTAGAAATCTCATGTTGAAATCCTGCTTTTGCCTGCACTAAATGATAAGCGCTTGAATATTCAGTATTGGCATCGTTTAGGGGAATTTCATCTGTGAAATTGTAGGAAAGCGTTCCATAAAATCCTGGCTTGGTTTTGGCATTAAATGATGAAAACGCCGAGTGCGGAGCCACTCCAGTGAGCTTATTCCCGGAGTAATCATTTCCATCCTTTACATAATTCTTGAACTCAAAATGATGATAGGTGTATGAGGTATTCCAATCCAAATGCTGCATAAACAGATTTGGCTGCTGGATAATCGTCCAGTTTACAGCTGCTTCAATCCCATATTGATCCGTAGCGCCTGCATTTCTGAAAACCACCGTTGAACCTCGGTCTGAAGGCTGCTGCACAATAGTTTCATCCAGCTTAAAATAGAAGGCGGTCACATCATAATAAATTCGGTTCCTGTGAAATCTTCCGCGAGTTCCTACCTCAAAGTTGGTTCCTTGTTCGGCTTCTAAATTCATCGCAATACTTCCCTCATTGGTTCGAAATTCTTCGATGGTTGGCGGCGAAAATCCGTAGCTGATGCTTCCATGAAGAGATAGTGCCGAAGAAAATTTCTTCACCAAGCCTACGCGTGGGATAATTTCAGGCTCAAAGGTTTTTTCTACAGCGCCGGTAGTATCTCCGGATATATTCGTTGCAAAGCGGTTTAGATTATATTCTAAACGATTGTAGCTAAAGCCCGCCGTTAAATAGAAGTCATTAGGTAAATCAATTTCAGTGTTTACGAAAAGTAGCGCGGATTGAATTTTAATCTCATCATCAAAGTTAAGCGCTCCTACTTTGGCTGAATCATTTTCATAATTACGTGCTGCATAATTGGCCGCCTGAAATTCACCCCCGAGGGTAAAGCGTGTGTGAAGGCCACCAATGTCCGTATCCAGATAAAAGCGTGAACGACCCCCGCCCGATTTCCGGCTGTCTATTTTGTAATCCAGATTAAAGGGATTGTCAAAAGCACTAAAGGTTCCGTAGAGTGTGGTTAAATTGGATAGATTTTCGGAGATCTGCACGTCATGAGAAATTCCCGCCAAAAAAGCTTGCTGATCAATGCTTGCATTAGCCTCTACGCTACCCAGCGCAAATGGATTCCCCTGCCGCGCCTGACTGGGATCATCCCGAAACTGTTGCAGCGTTAATCCACCGGGAATGCCATAATTCAAATCAGCATACAAAAAAGAGGTGCTAATAAATTGCTTAGGATTGAGCCGAAACTGCCCGGATAATTCTGCCGTTTGTCGGTTAAAAAATGATTGTTCTCTATAACCATCCGCATGCTGATTGGAATAATTAAACCGAAGATTTCCGCCCTTAAATTTATTTTGGGCAAAAGCGGTATATCGCTGCAACCCATACGAGCCGATGGTAGAAGCTGTGCCCACTTCATTTTCATTGGATTTACGGCTTTTCAGTAGCAACACACCCCCATTGCCCGCGCCATAGATACTGCCCGCCGGTCCACGAATCACTTCCACCTGCTGCATATTGATGACATCTAACAAATTAAGCGGTGTACTTCCTGAAGGCTCTGTGAAGGGAATATCATTCCAGTAAATCTTCACATTTCGAACGCCGAACGGTGCTCTCAGCGAGCTTCCCCGAATGGCAACGCGATAACTTCCCGGAGCACGTTGTTCAAGCCGAACTCCCGGTACCGCATTGAGACCATATAGCAAAGAGCTCTCATCAAAACCCGTAATCAATTCTGTTTTTATCTTTGTGATGGCGCCGGGCGTTTCCAAAATACTTCGATTTCCTTCGTAGCCAACCACTACAACTTCTCCAAGATCGGCTTTGAGTGTGTCCATATCTTGGCGGGCTGCAAGGTGAGCAGGAACCAGAAAAAGTAATAATCCAAAAAGTAAACCTAACCGTGTGTGCATAGGAACAAAGTATAAAACCTTGCATTAAGTTTTAGGAATTGAATACCTTCACGCAACATATAATTCTTTACTTATAACTGCTTTGCAAGACTTGAAAAACGCTCCTATTGGTATTTTTGATTCCGGAATCGGTGGGTTAACCGTGGCTAAGGCCGTGATTGAGACTCTGCCCGATGAAGACATTATCTATTTTGGTGATACTGCTCGCGTTCCTTATGGTATCAAGTCGGAAGAAACGATACAGGCTTATGCACTCGAAATTACCCATTTTTTATTGAAGCGCGGGGTAAAAATGATTCTCATTGCTTGT
This sequence comes from Gracilimonas sp., assembly GCA_041689895.1. Lineage (GTDB taxonomy): Bacteria > Bacteroidota > Rhodothermia > Balneolales > Balneolaceae > Gracilimonas. The sequence continues at coordinate 9,390 of JBDNFJ010000066.1, forward strand.
AATACGGTTTCCGCATCTGCTAAGAACGAAATTATAGAAGCAGCCGGAGATATTCCAGTGCTTGACGTGATTACCGCTGGAACTAAAAACGCTGTTTCATTTCCAAACCATCACCATGTTGGGGTGATTGGAACGCTGGCTACGGTAAACTCCCAAGCTTATGCGGAAGCTATTCACGCGTTTGATTCCACTATACAAGTAACGCAGCAAGCCTGTCCAGTTTTGGTGCCTTTGGCAGAAGAAGGCTGGATTGATAACGAGGTAGCCCTTTACACGCTCCATCATTACCTGAGTGAATTTGAGGAAAGTGGAATCCAATCCCTGATTTTAGGATGTACACATTATCCACTTTTTAAAAATGTGATTCCTAAAGTGCTCAAGAATCCGAATATCGAAATTATTGACTCTGCCAAATCCATTGCTGAATCAGCCAAAGCCAAACTGACTGATTTAAAACTCTTGAATGAAGATGGCGGCGCATTTCACTGCTTTGTTAGCGACCGACCACAGCGCTTTAACGAAGTAGCAGAACGCTTTTTAGGCCGTAGCCTGAGCGGGGTAGAAGTTGTACACTTAGATTAGGAGAATAGCATTCAGTTGTCAGACTTCCGCTCTTAGCTCCCTCGATATTCCTGTGCTGACAAAACCCGGGCTTTGTGCAAACAAAATTGTTTTCAAAACCCAGGCTTCGTTTATTTACCACAAGAGGACAACAAGCAACTGATAATTAGAACTAATCATCTTTCTTCACAGCTACTTTGTACAGCCAGATGATAAAGAATATGGCCGCGCCCATTCCCATCAGGCTGGTGAGCCATTCAAAACCTTCCGGCATAATGCGCAACGCATCGGTGCTTTCAAAAAATGCAAATGGGATAGCGAGAATAATACCAATTAATGCTTCTCCGGTGATTAATCCGGAAGAAAACAGCAAGCCTTTTCGTTCGCCGTTTACTTCCGCTTCTTCGGGATCTTCCCCAGCAGCTACTGCTCGTCTGCGAACGGTTTTAGCCACGCCCCAGGCAATCATTCCACCTACAAAAATAGGCACTGAAAGCTCAACGGGCAGATAAATACCTACAGCAACCGCCAGAACCGGCGTCCTAAATTCAGAACCTTTATGTTTAAGAATTCCATCCATAATTATAATAGCAACGGCAATCACACCGCCAATAATAATCATGGCCCATTCCAGGTTTCGCGCAAAAACACCTTCAGCTACAGCTTGCATAAGCGTGGCTTGGGGAGCCGTCAACATCTCAGCCGGATTCATTCCCTCCCTTGGAAACACTCCTCCTAAACCATAAGCATTAAATAGCAGGCTTAGGATGGGTGCAATCACCAATGCTGCTGCAACCACTCCTACAATTTGCATGATTTGCTGTTTATAAGGGGTAGCGCCTACCAGTTGTCCCGCTTTGAGATCTTGGAGATTATCCCCGGCTAAAGCGGCTGCACAAGCAATCATAGCTCCCACAATAATGGCCGTGGCGGCGGCGGTTGTTGCTTTGGCCATATCGGCGGCGAAATCTACCTGACCACCTAAAATAGCCAACAAACACAAGGAAGTGGCAAGCACGGTTGCAATAGTTACTCCTGAAATTGGATTATTTGAAGAACCAACCAAACCGGCCATATACCCCGCGACCGATGAAAACAAAAATCCCGCAAACAGTGAAAAAACCACTCCAAAAGTAATGGTTGTCCAGTAAGCTCCGCTGGTTACATTAAGGTGATCAATATCAATCACAAACATAAATACGATGAAAATAGGGATGGTCAGCCCGGCAATTCCCCAAAGCACGATATTAATAGGCGTGTCAATTTCTGTTCTTGGAATAGAATCTCTATTACCCTTTTTCAATTCTTTTACCGCTTCCATAGATGATTTAAGACCATCCACCAGTGGTTTAGCTAACGAAATAAGCGCCCAAACTCCGCCCACTACCATCGCACCAACTCCGAGATATCGTATTTTTTGACTCCAAATGGCTAATGCGGCATCATATCCCTGGGCGTTTCCTGCAATCTCAGCAATATGTTCCGGACTGCTTAGTGCCATATAAATAGGAATCCCAAATAGCCAGGAAATCAAACCACCGGCAAAAATTAGTATGGAAATATTCAATCCAACGATATAACCAACAGCCAACAGCGCTACCGACAGGTCGGAGCCGAAACCAAAAATAGATTTCCCTACTTTAACCGAACCGCCCACGGAACCGGCAAATAATTTAAGTCCCGTTTGCCCAAGCTTGAATAAGGCAGCAGCAATACCTGCTTGAATTATGGCCTTGATCCCTTCTCCACCTTCTGTTCCGGCTTTAAGTACCTCTCCGGTAGCTACCCCTTCCGGAAACTGCAAATCACTTTCAACAATGAGTGCTCTTCGGAGCGGGATGGTAAACAGCACCCCCAAAACACCTCCAAACATAGCAATAGCGGCCGTTTCCATGAAAGGAAAATCTAACCAGTACTTGAGTAAAATAAGCGCAGGTAGCGTAAATATTACCCCGGCGGCAAGCGATTCACCTGCCGAAGCAGCCGTTTGAACAATGTTGTTTTCCAGAATATTCGATTCCTTAAATAACCGAAGCACGGCCATGGATATCACGGCGGCAGGGATGGAGGCAGATACGGTCATCCCAACTTTTAAGCCCAGATAGGCATTGGCACCGGCCAAAACAGCCGACAAAATAAAGCCAAGCACAACGGCTTTGACAGTAATTTGAGGCAAATCATCTTCCGGCGAAACATATGGCTTAAAGCTTTTTTTACTCATGGATACTTTCGAGGCTAAATTTTAGTTTGCCGTAGATAACAAAATTTCAACTTTGTTGCATAATATTTGAC
>JBDNFJ010000067.1:0-4057 GCA_041689895.1 Gracilimonas sp.
AAAAGGGTATGGGTTGCTTTGGCATAATTATTCGCACACGCAGTTTAATCATCCCGATTCCATTCAATCTATATCTGCAAATCACCTTTTTAATGAGCAGGGAAAGCAAGGCAGACTTACAGCAAAATTGTATGCGGATTCCGAACAAACAAAACCACTTGCTATCGGCAATCGCGATGTTGCTTCTACGCTTTCACTTGTTAACGATACCACGGTTAAGTCCGTTACGCTAAGCGGTTCTATACGGGCTGATAAAACGGGGGAATATCTGTTTTATAGCTATGAAGACGGCGCCATGAAGCTGTATGTAAATGATGAGTTAGTACTGGAACACTGGGCGCCTTACGCCAATATGCGCGATATGGGCCGAACACACTTAGAGAAAGGAAAAAAGTACGACATCAAACTTGAATGGAGCAGATTTCACGAGAAGAACTCGTTCAAAATAAAATGGAGAGAACCTCAAAGCAATACAAATTCCACCACCTTATGGTCTCAAGCGGGAGAGGAAATCAATTACTTTGTTTTTGCCGGGAATTCGATGGATGAAATCATTTCCGGTTACCGAGATTTAACGGGCCGTGCTCCTATGCTGCCTAAATATGCGATGGGATTTTGGCAAAGCCGGGAGCACTACAAGACGCAGCAGGAACTACTGGATGTGGTGAAAGAATTCAGAGCCCGGGAAATTCCGCTTGATGTCATTATTCAGGATTGGCAGTATTGGAGAAAGGGAGAGTGGGGTTCTCACCTGTTTGATACTACCCGATATCCGGATGCAGCCGGCATGATTGACACCCTTCATCAAAAATGGAATACAAAATTTATGATTTCGGTATGGGGAAAATTTTATCCCGGCACAGAGAATTTTAATGAATTCAACCGCAAAAACTTACTGTATCAAAAACCATTAGCCGATTCAGTGAGAGATTTCTTACAAAACCGGTACACCTATTACGATGCCTTTAACCCGAAAGCTCGAGCCACGTATTGGAATCAACTGAATACAACGTTGTTCAGCAAAGGCGTAGATGGTTGGTGGCTGGATGCTTCTGAACCGGAGCTGCCAGACTTCGGTCCCACCCCAAAACTGATGGCTGAATATATGAATCCCACCGCCGAAGGTCCGGGCGTCATCAATTTAAACGCCTTTCCTTTAATGACCACAGAAGCCGTGTATGAAGGCCAGCGGAAAACTAACCCCAATAAGCGCGTAAATATATTAACCCGCTCAGGCTTTGCCGGCCAACAACGTTATGCTACCACTATTTGGTCGGGTGATATTGCCGGAGAATGGTCTTCATTGAAGTCATCTATTCCCGCGGGCTTAAGCCTTACCTTATCGGGCCTCCCCTACTGGACAACCGATATTGGCGGGTTCTGGGTGAAATATAAAGGTGGAAACCAAAATGAAGAATATCGTGAGTTATTCACACGGTGGTATCAGTTTGGCGCCTTTTGTCCCATTTTCAGAGTCCATGGGTCAAGCACAGAACGGGAGATGTGGTTTTTTGGGGATAAAGGCGATATCGCCTACCAAACTCAGCTGAAATTCAACAAACTTCGCTACAAGCTGATGCCCTACATTTATAGCTTAGCCGGCATGATTACGCACGAAAATTACACCAGCATGCGCGCTTTAGTGATGGATTTTCAGCAGGATAAAACCGTATGGGACATCCAGGATCAGTTTATGTTTGGGCCCGCATTTTTGGTAAATCCTGTCACCCGTTATAAAGCAAAAACCCGTGAAGTTTATCTGCCAAAATCCGGTGGTTGGTATGATTTTTGGACGGGTACCTATTATAAAAGTGGCCAAACCATTACGGTGGCAACGCCCTTAGAATCCATGCCCTTGTTTGTTAAAGCGGGATCCATCGTTCCTTTTGGCCCAGCATTACAGTATGCCACTGAAAAACCGGCCGACCCTATTGAGTTACGAATTTATACGGGCGACGATGGCTCTTTTACGCTTTACGAAGACGAAAACGATAATTATAATTATGAACAAGGGGCTTTTAGTGCTATTTCATTTACCTGGAATAAGGCCACCCAAAAGCTTGAAATAAGTGACCGCAAGGGAAGTTTCCCCAGTATGTTGAAAGAGCGAACCTTCACGATTGTGTTTATTGATAAGATGCATGGTAATTCACCTGCCGACGAAAAATCAAAATCCATCATGTACAAAGGCACGAAAATGACCATTCTTAAATAATTAGAAAAATGAAGTTTAATCTCCAACTATCACTTTCGTTCGTAAGCCTGCTCATCATATTCAACTCTTGTGATTCCCTCTCATCCAAACAAGATTTTGTGGGGGTGAAAGAAACCCATTTTGTTGTAGGCAATCAGCCCTATTATTTTATGGGCACCAATTTTTGGTATGGTGCTTATTTAGGGGCTGATGCCGACTATGGCAACCGACAACGCCTCATTCGTGAGCTTATCAATTACACAATCTTGGGATTAATAACCTGAGAGTAATGGCCGCTTCAGAAGAATCTGATTTTGCCTATCCATTAACCCCACCCTTCCAGTATAAAAATGGCCAATATAATGAGGTGCTTTTAAAAGGGTTAGATTTCCTTTTAGCTGAAATGGGTAAACGAAATATGCGTGCTGTTTTGGTTTTAAATAACTATTGGGACTGGACGGGAGGTATGAGTGAATATGTGGCTTGGGCTCTACAAAAAGACGTGGTAGATCCTACCCGGGATTCTACCGTAACGTGGAATGATTTTTTGGACTTTTCCGCTCGCTTTTACACCATTGATGAGGCTCAAAATCGCTACCGAGCATACATCAATATGTTGGTTAGCAGACCAAATACATTTACTCAAACATTGTATAAAAATGACCCTACTATTATGACCTGGGAGCTTGCCAACGAGCCAAGGCCATCTAAGGTAGGCGATTCCCAAAAAAGCATAGAAATATTCTCTTCATGGGTTGATGAAACAGCCTCATTTATTCATTCGATAGATGCAAACCACTTAGTAACTACGGGTAGCGAAGGCAGTAAGGGAACTTTAAATAGTTTAGACTTTACCCGCCAGGCCCATGTAAGCAAGTTTATCGATTATATGACAGTGCACTTATGGCCAAAAAATTGGGGATGGTACAAACCTAATCAACCCCAAAAGATGGCTTCAACCAAGCAAAAAACCTATAATTATTTAACCGAACATATTGAAATAGCCGCCGATCTTAAAAAACCTATCGTACTTGAGGAATTTGGTTTTATGCGCGACGGGGAAAAATATTCGCCCAAGAGTCCGGTGAAGGCACGGAACGAATTCTACCAGTATGTATTCCAATTTCTTAATGATGAGATGAAAAAAGATAGTCCTGTTGCCGGCAGTAATTTTTGGGGATGGGGAGGAGAAGGCCGCACTCAGCATTCCGATTATAAATGGAAGATTGGAGATACAATATATGTAGCCGATCCTTATTCGGAACCACAAGGACTAAATTCGGTATTTAACAACGATATGAGCACGTTAGAGATCATTAAAAAATACGCACAGAAAGCAGATTCCCTTTCTAATAAGTAACAGATACTGATTCTCATACCCTCAAAATAAAGACAAACGGAAGCCTTTTCGGTAGCTAAAACAGCTGTTACTTTATAAGCAGCACTTTTCCGGTTTTGCTTTTTCCATCTACCACTAAGCGATAAATGTACACGCCACTTGCCAGTCCGTCTGCCCGGAAGGGAATCGTATATCTGCCGGCTGTTTGTTCTTTATGTATCAGTGTTTGTATATGGCGACCTAAGGCATCAAAAACATCCAGATGCACTGCAGAGGTTTGGGCAAGCGCATACGGTATAGTTGTGGTTGGATTGAATGGATTCGGGTAGCTTTGATCGAGCTTAAAATGTTGTTTTTCCGCTAAGGCTTCTCCATTCAACTTAAATTTAATCGGACTCTCAATATTTAACGCATTATGATTAATCTCTATCTCACCATCTGATGTGCCTTCATACTTAGGAATGTAGGTAACGGTAATATCTGTACTTTCGCCCGGCTCCAGCGTTATAATTTGATCATACACG